>NZ_JBFRFG010000002.1:0-284233 GCF_052114705.1 Terrabacter sp. 2YAF2 | reverse complement strand
ACCACCCTCATGGATGAATCCGAGCCAGACCCCGGGACGAGGTAATTGGCATCGATTTTTGACACGCTGTTGAGTTCTCAAGAATCGGACACACACCATCAACCACCTCAACGAGAAGGCATCCGGGGCAACCCTTCAAACTTACCCGCGTCAAGCTTGGGAGTCAAACCCGCGAACCGTCCTTCAGGACGACCGAGTCAGACCCGCTTGGTGTCAGCGGCCATGCTCTCCGAAGCCTACCGGATCAACCGGAGTGCCTCGGCCACCCCGGAGAAGTGCTCGATCGACTCGGGCTCCTCAGCGGGGCGACCCAGCACCTTACCGGACGAACCGGACTGGCCTGGACCATGATGGTCAACCCCGGGACCGGCCAACTTCGCTCGCGATTGACTCGCTCCGCGGTGGCGTCCGTTCCTCCCTGTCGGGCTGACGAAGAGAACGTTAACCCGCCCCTCCGGAGAAACACAAATCCGCCCCTCTGCGACGCCTCTGCTGCACCGCTGGCGCTCTGACCTGCGGAAAGTCCGACATCGGCAGCCTCGGTGCGCCCGTGCCGCGCGCACGCCGACGCACCCTTGCGACTACCAGCCCGAGGGAAAGGGCGGACGGATCGCTCTTTCGATGGGGGTTGGCGCTCAGGACACGCGGTCGATGACGATCGGGGGCAGGTCCGGACGCGAACCCTCCGGGGCGATCGTGAAGCCGCCCTCGAGAGCCTCGAGGGCGCGAGCGAAGCGCTCGGGCTCGTCGGTGTGCAGCGTCATCAGGGGCTCTCCCCCGCGCACCGTCGCACCCGGCTTGTGGTGCAGCTCCACACCTGCGCCGGCCTGGACCGGGTCCTCCTTGCGGGCGCGACCGGCCCCGAGACGCCACGCGGCCACACCCACGGCGAGGGCGTCCAGCTGGACGAGCACCCCGTCGGCGGGCGCCAGCACGTGGTGCGTCTCCTTCGCCGTCGGCAGCTCGGCGTCGGGGTCTCCCCCCTGGGCGCGGATCATCCGCCGCCAGACGTCCATGGCCCGGCCGTCCGCGAGCACGTCCGCCGGGTCGATGTCGGACCGCCCCGCTCCCGCGACCATCTCGCGTGCGAGCGCCAGGGTGAGCTCGACGACGTCGCCGGGTCCCCCGCCGGCGAGCACCTCCACCGACTCGCGCACCTCGAGGGCGTTTCCCGCGGTGAGGCCGAGGGGTGTCTCCATGTTGGTCAGCAGCGCGACCGTGTGCACGCCGGCGTCCGTGCCGAGACGGACCATCGTCTCGGCGAGCTCCCGCGCCTGGCCCAGCTCCTTCATGAACGCGCCGGACCCGACCTTCACGTCGAGGACGAGCGAGCCCGTGCCCTCGGCGATCTTCTTGCTCATGATCGAGGTGGCGATGAGTGGCACACACGACACGGTGCCCGTGACGTCACGCAACGCATACAGCTTCTTGTCGGCGGGGGCGAGGCCCGTGCCGGCCGCGCAGATGACGGCGCCGACATCCTCGAGCTGGTGCAGCATCTGCTCGTTCGTCAGGTCGGCGCGCCACCCGGGGATCGACTCGAGCTTGTCGAGCGTGCCGCCGGTGTGCCCGAGCCCTCGGCCCGAGAGCTGGGGGACGGCCACGCCGCAGGCGGCGACGATCGGAGCCAGGGGCAGGGTGATCTTGTCGCCCACTCCCCCGGTCGAGTGCTTGTCGCTCGTCGGGCGTGACAGCCCCGAGAAGTCGAGCCGCTCGCCGGAGCGGATCATCGCGTCGGCCCACCGGGCGATCTCGCGCGGGCTCATCCCGTTGAGGTAGATCGCCATCGCGAGAGCGGACATCTGCTCCTCGGCGACCGCACCCCGGGTGTAGGCGTCGATGACCCAGTCGATCTGCGCGTCCGAGAGCTCCTCCCGGTCACGCTTGGCGGAGATGACGTCGACGGCGTCGAAGGCTTCGCTCACGAGAACATCCTCACTCGACCACGCGGGTCTGTCGGGCTGTCCGGGGGACACGGAGGCGCAGGCCGTTCACGACCGGGAGCCCCCGTGCGTCAGGTCGTCGACGCCGAAGGCCTGCGGCAGCACCGCCGTCATGGGCAGCACCCCTTCGGGGGTCATGAGCAGGCACTCCGGGCCGCCGTTCTCCCACAGCAGCTGACGGCACCGACCGCACGGCATCAGCGCCGTGCCGTCGGAGCCGACGCAGAAGACGGCCGTCAGCCGCCCTCCGCCGCTCGCGTGGAGCTCGGACACCATGCCGCACTCCGCACAGAGGGCGACGCCGTAGGCGGCGTTCTCGACGTTGCAGCCGCCCACGACGCGGCCGTCGTCGACGAGCCCGGCCACGCCGACCCGGAACTGGGAGTAGGGCGCGTAGGCACGCTCCATGAGCTCGACGGCGCGCAGGCGCAAGGCCTCCCAGTCGACGGGCGCAGGATCGGTCACGACGCCTCACCCTTGCGGTAGACGGCACCGTCAGCGGCCGGCATACGCAGTCGTTGTGAGGCGAACGCGAGGACGAGGAGCGTCGACACGTAGGGCGTCATGCCGGTGAACTCGTTGGGGACGCTGGGAGACGCCAAGAACCAGGCCATGGCCGCGACCCCCATCACCACCATGGGCACGCCGGTGAAGGACTTGCCCCGACGACGACGCACGAGCTGCCAGATCCCCCACGCGGCCAGGCCGATGGCGATCGGCAGGAGGTAGGCGTGGACCACGTCGCCGCCGCCGCGCAGCTGCACCGCGTCGGTGTAGCCGAAGAGGGCCGCGCCGCCCGCGAGCCCGCCCGGGCGCCAGTTGCCGAAGATCATCGCGGCGAGGCCGATGAAGCCCCGACCACCGGTCTGGCCCTCGCGGTAGAGGTTGCTGGCGACGAGGACGAGGAAGCCCCCCGCCAGCCCCGCGAGACCGCCCGAGATGAGGACGGCCAGGAACTTGTAGCGGTAGACGTTGACACCGAGCGTCTCGGCCGCCACCGGCGACTCACCGCACGAGCGCAGCCGCAGGCCGAAGGCCGTGCGCCACAGCACCCACCACGTCACCACGAGCAGCAGCACCGCGATGACCGTCAGGACGTTGAGGTTGGTCGTGACCGCACGCAGCACGGCCGCGAGGTCGGACACGAGCCACCAGTGCTTCTGCTCGAGGTTCTGCAGCGGGTCGGAGACCCCGGGCACGGACAGGAACGGCAGCTGCTCCAGAGGCGGCGACTGCGTGGGGCCACCTCCCGGCAGGCCGGTGAACGTGCGGACCGCGAGGTAGGCGCCGGCGCCGAGGCCGAGGAGGTTGATCGCCACACCGGAGACGATGTGGTCGACACCGAAGACCACGGTGGCAAGGGCATGGACGGCGCCACCGACGACGCCCGTGAGGATCGCCCCGAGGATGCCGGCCCACGGGCCGTAGTGGTAGCCGAAGAACGCGCCACCCCACGTGCCCAGGATCATCATGCCCTCCAGGCCGATGTTGACGACGCCGGCCCGCTCGCTCCAGAGGCCACCGAGGCCGGCGAGGCCGATGGGCACGGCCAGACCAATGGCAGCCATGAGGGCACCCGAGGAGTCGATGTCGTTGGCGCCGGTGAGGACGCGGACCGTCGAGAGGACGACGAGGCCGCCCACGACGATCGCGGCCCAGAACCACCGGGGTCGACCCCCGCGACTTGCTGCCGGCGGCGTGGCCGGGGCGGTCTCGGTCATGACGGAGGCGCTCATGCCACCGCTCCTTCCGTCGGTGCGCCGGCTTGCCGGGCGAGCTCGCTGGCGACACGCCGCTGCTCCAGGCGGACGTTCGCGCGGCGGACGACCTCGTAGGCGATGACGACGGACAGCACGATGACTCCCTGGATGACCAGCACGAGCCGGTCACTGACTCCAGCGGTGATCTGCAGGCCGTTGCCCTGGGCGTCGAGGTAGGCGAACAGCAGCGCGGCGAAGGCGATGCCGATGGGGTTGTTGCGACCGAGCAGGGCAATGGCGATGCCGGCGAAGCCGAGACCGGCCTGGACGGTGTCGCCGTAGACGTAGTCCTGCCCGAAGAGCAGCGGCATGCCGACGAGCCCGGCCGCGGCACCGGAGATGAGCATCGACAGGAGGACCATCCGCTTGACCTTGACGCCGCTCGCGACGGCCGCCGACTCGGACCGGCCGGTCGCGCGCAGGTCGAAGCCGAACCGCGTCTTGTTGATGACGAACCAGTAGAGGACGCCGACGAGGATGGCGAGCAGGATGAGGCCGTACATCTTGCTCGGCGTCGCGATGATGCCGTCGACCGAGATGCCGGGAACCCGTGAGTCCTGCGGCAGCGGCTTCGTGTTGGTCGCGTTGCTGCCCTGGACCTTCTCGGCGGTCTTGCCCAGCAGGAAGGCCACGAGGAAGGTGGCGATCGCGTTGAGCATGATCGTGGAGATGACCTCGGAGACGCCGCGCGTCACCTTGAGCACGCCGGCGATCCCGGCCCAGAGGGCTCCGGAGGCCATCGCGACGAAGAGCGCCACGATGATGTTGAGCCAGCCGGGCAGCCAGCCCTGGCCCGCGAAGAGGGCCGCCGCGAACGAGGCGACGCGGTACTGGCCGTCGACACCGATGTTGAAGAGGTTCATCCGGAAGCCGATGGCCACGGCGATCGCCGACAGGTAGTAGACCGATGCAGCGTTGACGATCGCGACGACCTGACGCGGCAGCGGTGCCTTGAACAGCTGGGCCCAGACCGCACCGACCGGGTCGCCGGCGACGAACAGGATGATGCTCGTCACCACGACGGCCACGACGATCGACAGCAGCGGCGCCGCGATCGCCATGACGATGCGGCGGGCGTCGAAGCGGGTGCTCATCGGGTCTTCTCCTCGTCGGTGCCGGCATCGTCGCCGGTGCGGGCGTCGTCGCCGGTGCGGGCGTCGTCGCCGGTGCGGGCATCGTCGTCGGTGGACGCGGACTGCGCCCCGGTCATGGCGGCGCCGAGCTCCTCGCGCGTCACGACGTCCGGGTCGAACTCACCGGACAGCTTGCCTCGCAGGATGACGCGGATGGTGTCGGACAGGCCGACGAGCTCCTCGAGGTCGGCCGAGATGAGCAGGACTCCCAGTCCGTTGCGGCGGGCGGCCTTGATGTGGTCCCAGATCGCCGCCTGCGCGCCGACGTCGACGCCGCGGGTCGGGTGCGCCGCGACGAGGACGCGCGGGTTGCGGCGCATCTCGCGGCCGATGATGAGCTTCTGCTGGTTGCCGCCGGACAGCGAGCCCGACGTCACGTTGATCGAGGGGGTGCGCACGTCGAACTCGTCGACGATCGTCTGCGTCTCGCGCTTGGCCGCGCCCGCGTTGACGAGGACGTGGCCCGGGCCGGTGACGTTGATGGCCTCGGTCTGGTGGCCGAGGATGACGTTCTCCCAGAGCGGGGCCTCGAGGAGCAGGCCGTGGCGGTGCCGGTCCTCGGGGATGTAGCCGATGCCGGCCTCGCGGATCTCACGGACATGCCAGTCGGAGATGTCGACGTCGCCGAGCAGGATGCGGCCGCTCGAGGGCTCGCGCATGCCCATGATCACCTCGACGAGCTCGGCCTGGCCGTTGCCCTCGACGCCCGCGATGCCGACGATCTCGCCGGCGTGGATCGTGAGGTCGATGTCCTCGAGCAGCGCACGGCCGCCCGCCGGGTCGGCCAGCGAGGTGTCCTCGATCGTCAGCATCGGGGTCTGCGTGACCGTCGACTCCTCGGTCGAGGGCGACGGCAGCTCGGAGCCCACCATCAGCTCGGCGAGCTGGCGCGCCGTCACACCGGTCGGGTCGACCTCGGCGACGGTCGTGCCGCGGCGGATCACCGTGATGGCGTCGGCGACCTTGAGCACCTCGTCGAGCTTGTGCGAGATGAACATGACGGTCAGGCCCTCGGACTTCAGCTCACGCAGGTTGTCGAAGAGCTCGTCGACCTCCTGCGGCACGAGGACCGCGGTCGGCTCGTCGAGGATGATGATCCGCGCCCCGCGGTAGAGGACCTTGAGGATCTCGATGCGCTGGCGGGCGCCCACGCCGAGGTCGGCCACGAGCGTGTCGGGCGGCACCTCGAGCCCGTAGGCGTCGGCGATCTCGCGGATCTTCGCGCGCGCCGCGTCGCCGATGCCGTGCAGCTTCTCGGCGCCGAGGACGACGTTCTCGAGGACAGTGAGGTTGTCGGCGAGCTGGAAGTGCTGGAAGACCATGCCGATCCCGGCGGCGATGGCGTCGGACGGCGAGCGCAGCTCGAGTGCCTTCCCGTCCACCTCGATCGTGCCCTCGTCGGGCTGCTGGACGCCGTAGAGGATCTTCATCAGCGTCGACTTGCCGGCGCCGTTCTCACCGACGATGGCGTGGACGGTTCCCCTGTCGACGGTGAGCGCGATGTCCTTGTTGGCGACGACGCCCGGGAACCGCTTCGTGATGCCCTCGAGCCGGACGGCCGGGGCTCCGTGGTGGACCGCCGCCGGGGGCCTGCCCCCGGTCACGGGCGTGTTGCTGACGATGACACACACTCCTCATGCGGGCCCGCCTCGACACGGGCGTCGATCGAGTATTGAACCAGCACTCGCGAACCTAACAAGCCGCGGTGCCGGGTGGGGGAAGTCTGGAAGATGCGACGGCCCGGGCGGCGCTGCTCGCGCCGCCCGGGCCGTCCGGTGGGACGACCGTCAAGGCCGTTCCCGTCCGGGCTCAGGATGATCAGGACTTCGGGACCGTGATCTCGCCCGAGATGATCTTCTGCTTGTACTCGTCCAGCTTGCTCTTGATGTCGTCGATGTGGCCACCGGTCGTGGAGTAGTCGACACCGCCGGCCTTGAGGTCGAAGATCTTGTTGCCAGCCTTGAAGGTGTTGTTCTTCACCGAGGTGATGAAGTCGAACACGCCGACGTCGACCTTCTTGATCATCGAGGTGATGATGACGTCGCGGACGTCGGCCGGGGCCGTCTTGGCCTGGTCGGAGTCGACGCCGATGGCCATCTTGCCGGCCGCCTTGGCCGCCGTGAAGACACCGCCGCCGGAGCCGCCAGCAGCGTGGTAGACGACGTCGGCGCCGCTCTGGTACATGCCGTCAGCCGCAGCCTTGCCCTTGTCGACCGAGTTGAAGCCGGAGAAGTCCGGCGGCTGCGTGAGGTACTTGACGTCGATCTTGACGTCGGGCTTGACCGCCTTGACGCCGGCCTCGAAGCCCTTCTCGAACTTCTTGATGAGGTCGGTCTGGACTCCACCGATGAAGCCGACGTGGTTGGTCTTGGTCTTGAGGGCTGCGGCAGCACCGACGAGGAAGGAGCCCTGCTCCTCGGCGAAGGTGATCTGGTCGACGTTGGGGCCGGCCGAGTCGGGCGACGCGTCGTCGACGATGGCGAACTTGACTTCGGGGTTGGCCTTGGCGGTGTCGCCGACGGCCTTGGCGTAGGCGAAGCCGACCGCGACGATGTTGTTGTAGCCGGCGTCGATGAGCTGCTGCAGGCGCTCCTTGCGGGCGGACTCCGACTCACCGTTGACCGCCGAGGCCTCCTTGACGTCGGCACCCAGCTCGGTCTTGGCCTTGTCGAGGCCCGCCGCGGCGGCGTCGTTGAACGACTGGTCACCACGACCACCCACGTCGTAGGCCATGCCGATCTTCAGCGAGCCGCCGGTGCCGGTCGAACCGCCTGAGGCGCCCGGGGACGTCGTGTTGCCGGAGTTGCTGCTGCCGCAGGCTGCAAGCCCCAGCGAGGCGGCGGCGACAACTGCCGCGACCTTGGTTGCGTAACGCAAGTCGTGCTCCTTATTCCGCGGGGCCGACGACGACATCAGCCCAGATACGAAGGGACTGTAGACCCCGGGACGAGAAGATCTGAGCACCTCGGGGCAACTCGCGGGAAGTGTTACCGATCCGCGACCGCACCCAGCGGAGCCACCCCCGCGATGGTCGATGTGCCAGCCAGCTGGGCCGCCGCGGAGAAGACGACCCCGGCCAGTGTGCGGGCGCCGACGACGATCGCGCCCTCGTCGATGACGAGGTCCCCGCGGTGCAGGTCGTAGGTCGGGCCGCCCGGCGCACGGGTCCCGAGCCGGGCCATGGCGCCGGGCACGTGGGTGAGGTACCACGCGAAGTCCTCACCCCCGAGCGACTGCGGCGTCTGGGCGACGAACGAGCCGGTGCCCGTCACCGCTGCCGTGAGCGCGTCGATGGAGCCTGCGTCGTTGACGACCGGGGGCACACCCTTGGTGATCTCCACGTCGGCGTGCACGGCATACGGCTTGACGACCTCGTGGACGACGGCCTCGAGGAGGCGCTCGACGCCGTCCCAGATGCTCGCGTCGAGCATGCGCAGGGTGCCGCCGACCCGTCCCGTCGACGGGATGACGTTGGCGGCGCCGCCCGAGTGGATCGAGCCCCAGACGAGCGCCGCGCCGGCGCGGGGGTCGAGGCGACGCGACAGCACGGCCGGCACGTCCGTGACGACCTTCGCGAGGGCATACGTCAGGTCCTGGGTCAGGTGCGGGCGCGACGTGTGTCCGCCCCGTCCCGAGAGCGTCACCTCGATCTGGTCAGCCGCCGCGGTGATGGCGCCGACGCGCAGACCCACCTGGCCGGCGTCGAGGTTGGGGTCGCAGTGCAGGGCGAAGATGCGGTCGACCCCGACGAGCCCGTCCTGGGCCACGACGTCCTCCGCACCGCCGGGCATGAGCTCCTCGGCGGGCTGGAAGATGAGACGCGCGCCGACACCGGCAGCCACGAGCCGGTCCTCGACCGCCTTGAGCGCGAGCGCCGCGCCGATGAGCGCCGTCGTGTGCACGTCGTGCCCGCAGGAGTGGCTGACACCGTCGGTCTGCGAGGCGAAGTCGAGGCCGGTCTGCTCCCGGATCGGCAAGGCGTCGATGTCGGCCCGCAGCGCGATGCGGTGCGACGGGTCCGGCGCGCCGAGGTCGGCGACGAGTCCGGTGCCGCGCAGCCGCCGGACGCCGATGCCGGCGCGCTCGAGGCGCTCGGCGACGAGCGCCGTCGTGCGCACCTCACCGCGCCCGAGCTCCGGATGCGTGTGCAGGTCGCGACGGATCGAGAGGAGCTCTGCAGCGCGCTGCTCGACGGTTCGAGCGATGGCCTCGAAGGGCAGCGGCGCGGAGCGGTGGGTCACGAGCACGGGAGTCTAGCGAGAGGATGGTCACATCCCTCGCGCACGGGGGGCTCGACGAGCACCAGGACGACCACAGGACGACGGAGAGGGGTCACGCGTGGAGCCGGAGTCACGCTCCGCGACAGCCCTCGGTCCCGACGCCGTCCGGGCCGTCGTCGGACTCGTCGACCGGGCGCTGCCGTTCACGACCGCGACGTGCGAGGCCTCCCCGGCGACCGTGTGGTGGCGCGACGTGCTGACGCACGTGCGGGCCGGCACGGACCCGCTCGAGCCGTGGCGCGCGGCGCTGCGTACACAGATGGGACAGCGTCACGGCGCGCCGGCGCCCGCGCACGTGCCCGCCGCCTTCGTGCTCCAGTGGGTGTGCGAGATCGCGGCGACACCGATCGCGTATGCCGTGTCGCTGGGTCCTTGGCTGCTGGTTCCCTCCCCTGCCGGGCTGGGCTTCGAGCTGGCGCCGGGGCTCAGTCCCCACCGGCTCGTCGTCGACCCGGGGGCGACGTCGTTGGAGGTCGACGAGGACCCGGCGCGCCGTCTGGAACGCGGCCACGCGGCATACCTCGCGCTCGTCTCGGAGGTCGTGACGGCATACGCCCCCGACGTGCGGATGGGCTCGCGGCAGCGGTGGGGGGTCGTCGAGGACATGTGGCGCACGGCGGTGCGGCTGGCGCGCGGCGCGGCCGGGGAGAGCGTCGGGCCCGAGCCGACGCGCGTGTCGTGCTGCTTCATCTACGCGCTGCCCGGCATGCGCGAGTGCGCCGCGTGCCCCCGCGGCGGCCGGTGACGCCCGGAACTAGGGTGACGGCCATGCTGCAGCACCTGCCCGGGCCCGACCTGCTCGTCGTCCACGAGGAGGTGCACGAGGCGCTCGAGGCCGGCGTCGGGGTCGTCGCCCTCGAGAGCACGATCCTCGCCCACGGGCTCCCCCACCCCGACAACATCGAGATCGGCGCGCGGATCGAGGACGCGGTGCGGGCCGGTGGCTCGGTGCCGGCGACCATCGCGGTGCTCGACGGGGTCGTGCACATCGGCCTCGGCGCGGCTGAGGTCGAGCGGGTCTGCACCGACCCCGACATCGCCAAGCTGTCGGTGCGCGACGTGGGCGTCGCTGCGGCACTTGGGCTTTCGGGTGCGACGACCGTGGCCTCGACGTCGGCGCTGGCCCATCTGGCCGGTATCCGCGTCTTCGCGACGGGCGGGCTCGGCGGGGTGCACCGCGGCGCGTCCGAGACCTTCGACGTCTCCGCCGACCTCGGGGTCATCGCGTCGACACCGGTCCTCGTCGTGTGCGCCGGCGTGAAGTCGATCCTCGACGTGGCCGGGACGCTCGAGACGCTCGAGACGCTGTCGGTGCCGGTGGTCGGCTACCGGACCGATGCCTTCCCGGGCTTCTACCTGTCGGACTCGGGGCACCCGGTGCCGTGGCGCGTGGAGTCGCCAGCAGAGGCGGCCAGGGTCGTCGTCATGCGCGACCGGCTCGGCACCGATGCGGCGGGCGTCGTCCTCGCCAACCCGCTGCCCGTCGACCGGCAGGTCGACCGCGAGCTGCACGACCGGCTGGTGGCGGAGGGGCTCGCCCTGCTCGAGCGCGAGGGCGTGCACGGCAAGGACGTCACGCCGCGGCTGCTCGAGCACTTCCACGCCAGCTCGGGCGGCGAGTCGCTGCGCGCGAACGTCGAGCTCGTCCTGTCGAACGCCCGGCTCGCCGGAGAGGTCGCCGCCGAGGTGGCGGTGCAGTCGGCAGCACGCGCATGACGGCGGGGCACGGTCCGACGCGGCCGGTCGTCGTCGTCGGTGACGTCGGGCTCGACGTCATCACCCGCCCGTCCGGCGACATCCGGTGGCACTCCGACACGCCGTCGGCCGTCGCGCTCGTCCCCGGCGGGGCCGGCGGCAACTCCGCGTCGTGGCTCGCCGGTCTCGAGGCCGAGGTGACGCTCGTCGCGCGGGTCGGCGACGACGCGGCCGGGACTGCGTGCCGGGGCGAGCTCGAGGCCGCCGGTGTCACGTGCGCCTTCGCCGTCGACCCGGCGCTGCCGACCTGCATGGTGGTCATCCTGCTCGACGCCCACGGTGACCGGACGATGTTCCCGGACCGCGGGGCCAACCGGGCCTTCTCCGTCGCGGACGTCGACCTGGCCTCGCTCGGCCTGCCGCTCGACCCGCGACCGCACCTGCACCTGTCCGGCTACGTGCTCTTCGACGCCGGGTCGCGGGCGGCGGGCCTCGAGTCGCTGCGCCAGGCGCGCGAGCTCGGGTGGACGACGTCGGTCGACCCGCAGTCGCCGGCGCTCATCGAGCGGGAGGGGGTCTCGGCGTTCCTGTCGTGGGTGTCCGGGGTGGACCTGCTGCTGCCCAACGAGAACGAGGTGGTGGCACTCGGCGGTCTGGCCGCGGTCCTCGATCACGCGCGCGAGGTCGTCGCCACCTACGGCGCGGCAGGTGCGCGGTGGGTCGGTGCCGACGTCGACGAGTCGGCCGAGGCGCCCTTCGTCGACAACGTCGACGCCACCGGGTGCGGCGACGCCTTCAACGCCGGGCTGCTCTCGGCCTGGCTGCGGGGCGAGGACCGGTCCAGCGCCCTGCGCGCCGGGGTGGCGGCCGGCAGCGCCGCGGCAGCCCGCGTGGGCGCGCGACCCCGCTAGCCGGCATACGCCCTCGGGCGCTGGGCCCGGCGGACCGCCACGAACCGGCGTATGCCGTGTGCTCCCTGCGTGACGACGGCCGCGGTCTGCCGTCGTGGCGGTCCGCCGGTCCTGTGGATGGCCGTGGCGCCGCTCCGTAGCGCCCGGGCAGCCTGATGCCATGGACGTCGCGACGGTGCTGGCACAGTGCGGCGGCAGCGCCCGATGGTCACAGCTGCGACCGGTCGTACGCCGCCGGCAGCTGCGACGCGCACTCGCGGACGGGAACGTCGTCCGCCTGGGCCGAGGCCGGTACGGCCTGTCGAGCCTGCTCGCCGCACGCGCCGCCGCCGAAGGGCTGACCGCGACGGCGTCACACCTCACGGCTGCGTTGCACTGGGGATGGGCGGTCAAGCACGAGCCGGACCTCGCCCACGTGACACTGCCGAGGGGCCGCAAGCTGCGCCAGCCGGCGCGGACCGGAGTGACGCGCCACTGGCGAGACTTGGCTGCTGACGAGGTCGTCGACGGATGGGTGACGAGCCCAGCGCGCACCGTCATCGACTGCTGCCTGGACCTGCCGTTCGACGAGGCCTTGGCCGTGGCCGACTCCTCGTGGCGTGCCGGCCTGTCACCGTTGGCCGTGCGAGACCTGGCGCTGCGCTTGCCGCCACGGTCACGGCGCAAGGTGGGCCGGGTGCTTCAGTACGTGGATCGCGGGGCCGCCAACCCGTTCGAGTCGGTGCTGCGCGCCCTGTGCCTGCAGGTCGAAGGACTCAGCGTCGTCACCCAGCACGTCGTCAAGGGGCGGGGTTTCTTCGCCCAGGTGGACCTCGCCGACAAGGCGTTACGCATCGTGATCGAGGCCGAGGGTTTCGAGAACCACGGCACCCGACCGGCCCTGAAGCGCGACTGCCGGCGCTACACGGGGCTCGGAGCGCGCGGTTGGGTGGTGCTCCGATTCACCTGGGATGAGGTGATGTTCGAGCCCGGCTACGTGCTGGCCGCACTGCGCGAGACCGTCGCCGTGCGCCAACCGACCGCCACGAACCTCCCAACCGCTTCCTAGCCGTGCTCAGCACCCGGCCACCGGCGGCCTCGTGGCGGTCCGCCGGGCCGGGGAGACGGCATACGGGCTCGGGTCAGAAGGTCTCGCGGGGCTGGTAGACGCCCCAGACCTCGCGCAGCGCGTGCGCGACCTCGCCTCCGGTGGCGCGCGCCGCGAGCGCCTCCTTCATCGGGTAGAGCAGGTTGTCGGTGCCGCGGGCCGCTTCCTGGAGGCGGCCCAGCGCTGCCTTGACCGCGTCGTTGTCGCGATCGGCACGCAGCGCCTCGAGCCGCGCCCGCTGGTCCGCCTCGATCGTCGGGTCGACGCGGAGCGGCTCGTAGTGGTCCTCCTGGTCGAGGACGAAGCGGTTGACGCCGACCACGGTGCGCTCGCCGTTGTCGATCTCGAGCTGCACCCGGTAGGCGGACCGCTCGATCTCGCTCTTCTGGAAGCCCTGCTCGATGGCCGCGACGGCACCACCCTTGTCCTCGACGGCCTGGATCAGCGCGAGCGCCGCCGCCTCGATCTCGTCGGTCATCGACTCCACGACATACGAACCGGCGAACGGGTCAACGGTTTTCGTCACGTCGGTCTCGTAGGCGATGACCTGCTGGGTGCGCAGCGCGAGCCGCGCCGCCTTCTCGGTCGGCAGCGCGATGGCCTCGTCGAAGGAGTTGGTGTGCAGCGACTGCGTGCCGCCGAGCACCGCGCCGAGGCCCTGGAGCGCGACGCGGACGAGGTTGACCTCGGGCTGCTGGGCGGTCAGCTGCACGCCCGCGGTCTGGGTGTGGAAGCGCAGCATCATCGACTTCGGGTTCTGGGCGCCGAACTCCTCCTTCATGATCCGCGCCCAGATGCGACGAGCCGCGCGGAACTTAGCGACCTCCTCGATGAGGGTCGTGCGCGCGACGAAGAAGAAGGACAGGCGCGGCGCGAAGTCGTCGACGTGCAGCCCGGCGGCCTGCGCGGCGCGGACGTACTCCATCGCGTTGGCGATCGTGAAGGCGATCTCCTGCACGGGCGTCGCCCCCGCCTCGGCCATGTGGTAGCCGGAGATGGAGATGGTGTTCCAGCGCGGCATCTCCTTGCGGCAGTAGGCGAAGATGTCCGCGATGAGGCGCAGGGACTCGCGCGGCGGGTAGATGTAGGTGCCGCGCGCGATGTACTCCTTGAGCACGTCGTTCTGGATCGTGCCGGTCAGCTGGTCACCGGCGACGCCCTGCTCCTCGGCGACGAGCTGGTAGAGCAGCAGCAGCGTCGAGCCGGGCGCGTTGATCGTCATCGACGTCGAGATCTTGTCGAGCGGGAGCCCGTCGAAGAGGGTGCGCATGTCGTCGAGGCTGTCGATGGCGACGCCGACCTTGCCGACCTCGCCGTGCGCGATGGCCTCGTCGGAGTCGTAGCCCATCTGGGTCGGCAGGTCGAAGGCGACCGAGAGGCCTCCGGTGCCGGCCTTGACGAGCTGGTGGTAGCGCTGGTTGCTCTCCTTGGCCGTGCCGAAGCCGGCGTACTGCCGCATCGTCCACGGCCGCCCGGTGTACATCGACGGGTAGACGCCCCGCGTGAAGGGATAGCTGCCGGGCCCGCCGAGCTTGGCGTCGGCGTCGAAGCCGGCGAGGGCCGACGCGTCGTAGACGGGCTCGATGGGCAGGTCGGACTCGGAGCGCGCACCAGTGCTGTCAGCCATGCTGCCGAGCGTATCGGCGAGAGGGTCGGCCGCTGCCGTCCGGCCACCGAACGTTGTCGATCTCACGTCACCGAGGGCGTATGCCGTCAGCCCGGGTCCCGGCCAAAGGTGGCCTCTCGACGACGGCAAGGCGGCCACACGTGGCCTCTCGACGGGTGGGAGGCGGCCACACGTGGCCTTTCGACGGTTGAAGGGAGGGGGCGGCGGGGCGGGGTGGGGCGGGGTGCGTCAGGCGTCGGTGGGCCAGGCTCTCGTGAGCTCGGCCTTGCGCTCGTCCCACTCCCCCTCGAGCGCCCCGAGCCGGTCGCCGAGGAACTCGAGGAACGCGACGGACAGCTGCAGACGCCGCCCCGCCGCGGTCTCGAGGCCGCCGACGGCCGGCACCCCGGCGCGCAGGCTCGTCTCGATCTGGGAGAGCACCCGGTCACGCGAGAGCATGGCGCCGTGCCAGGCGTCGGCCTGCACGACGTAGACGTCGCGGCGCGAGCCCCGCTCGCGCTCCTTGCCGATGAGGTACGTCTGGGTCAGGTAGCGCACGGCCCCGGAGACCGCTGCCGGGCTGACGTCGAGGGCCTCGGTGAGCTCCGCGGCGGTCATCCGGCCGTCGTCGTCGGCGAGCAGCTGCGCGAAAACGCGGGAGGCCAGTCGCGGCATACCGGCGTCGGTGAGGGTGTCGCCGAAGCGCTCGACGTAGGCGGAGACCGCCCGGTCGTCCCGCGTCGTCCTCAGTCGCGCTGTCGTCACCACGTCTCCTCCGTCTGCGTTGACCCTGTCTCTACCGTCAGATTATTCAGTAAACCGTGAATCTTGTGTACTGTCGAATACATGACATCCGCGATCCAGGTGCAAGGGCTGCACAAGAGCTTCGGTCGCACGGTCGCCCTCGACGGGCTCGACCTCGACGTGGCGACGGGCGAGATCCACGGCTTCCTCGGCCCCAACGGCGCCGGCAAGTCCACGACCCTGCGCATCCTGCTCGGGCTGCTGCGCGCCGACGGCGGCAGCGCGACCCTCCTCGGTGGCGACCCGTGGCGCGAGGTCGAGTCGCTGCACCGCCGCCTCGCCTACGTGCCCGGCGACGTGGCCCTGTGGCCCAACCTCACCGGCGGCGAGGTCATCGACGTCCTGGCCCGCCTGCGCGGCAGGGTCGACGAGCAGCGCCGAGCCGAGATGATCGAGCGCTTCGACCTCGACCCGACGAAGAAGGGCCGGTCCTACTCCAAGGGCAACCGGCAGAAGGTGGCCCTCGTCGCGGCCCTGTCCTCCGACGTCGAGCTGCTCCTGCTCGACGAGCCGACCTCGGGCCTCGACCCGCTGATGGAGGCGGTCTTCCGCGACGTCGTCCGCGAGTTCCGCGAGGCCGGCGGCACGGTCCTCCTGTCGAGCCACATCCTCTCCGAGGTGGAGCACCTGTGCGACCGGGTCAGCATCATCCGCGAGGGCCGCAACGTCGAGTCCGGCACCCTGGCCCAGCTGCGCCACCTGTCCCGGACGACGGTCCGCGCGACGCTGGCCCACCCCGTCGACGCGGCGCAGGTCGAGGCGCTGCCCGGGGTCGCCGACGTCACCGTGTCCGACGACCACGTGATGTGCACCGTCGGGAGCGACGACCTCGGGCGGCTGCTCGAGCTGCTCGGCTCGCACGGGATCACGGCCCTGACCAGCGCTCCCCCGACGCTGGAGGAGCTCTTCATGGAGCAGTACCGCTCGACGCCGGCGGCCGCGACATGACCACCGTGACCGCGCCGGCGCGCCCACCCGCTCCCCCGTCCACCCTCCGAGCCGGCGCCGGCCTCACCGGGACGATGGCACTGCTGCGTCTCGCCAGCCGCCGCGACCGGGTGCTCGTGCCGGCCAGCGCGTTCGGCCTCGCCGCCTTCGTCGCGCTGTCGGCCAAGGCGACCTTCGACCTCTTCCCCGACCTCAAGACGGCCCAGGCGTCGATGGCGTCGACGCTGGCCAACCCGGCCCTCGTCGCGATGTACGGCCCGATCTCGAGCCTCGGCATCGACTCGATCGCGACCTTCAAGTCGGTGCTCCTCGGGGCGGTCTTCCTCGCCCTGCTCGCCTACGTAGTCGTCCGGCGCCACACGCGCACCGAGGAGGAGGCCGGTCGCCTCGAGCTGCTCGGCGCCGGCGTCGTCGGCCGGCGGGCTGCGCTGACGGCAGCCGTGCTGCTCGGCACGTTCGCCGTGCTGCTCACCGTCGTCCTCATGGTCGTGTGGGCCATCGCCGTCGGACTCGACCCCGCCGGCTCGGTCGCCCTCGGCGTCACGTGGCTTGTCATCGGCCTGTCGTGGGTCGGCGTCACGGCCGTCGCCGCCCAGCTGACCTCGAGCACCCGCGGCACGGCGGGATGGTCACTCGGGGCGCTGGCCGTCGCGTTCCTCGTCCGCGCCGTGGGCGACACCGCGGCCGCGGACAGCCCGGCACGGTTCCTCTCCTGGGCCTCGCCGCTCGGCTGGGGCGTCAAGGTCTCGCCCTTCGGGGAGAACCGCTACTGGGTGCTGGCGCTCGGCGTCCTGTTGTATGCCGGCCTCGTCGTCGTCGCCTTCGCGCTCCTCGACCGTCGCGACCTCGGGGCCGGGGTGCTGCCCAGCCGGGCCGGCCACGAGCGCAGCGCGATCGCCTCGCCGGTGGCCCTGACCGTGCGGCTCGCCCGCCCCACGCTCATCGGCTGGGTCGCGGCCTACGTGGTGCTCGGCCTGGTGCTCGGGTCGATCGCGGGCAGCGTCGAGAGCTTCGTCAACTCCCCCCAGATCGCCGACATGCTCAAGGCGATGGGCGGTGCTGCCGGCTCCGTCACTGACCTCTTCTTCTCCACCGAGCTGCACTTCGCGGCCGTCGGCGCGGCGGCGCTGGCGATCGCCCTCATCACGCGGATGCACACGGAGGAGACCACCGGGCACCTGGAGGCCCTCCTCGCGACCCCGGTGCGGCGGGTCGCGTGGGCGCTCGGCCACGTCGGGCTCGCGGTCCTCGCCACGGCCGTCGTCATGCTCGTCGGTGCCACCGTGGCCGGCCTCCTCCACGGAGCCGACGTCGGCGACATCGGCGGCACAGTGGGTCGCCTCGCGGGCGCGGCGCTCTCGACGCTGCCGGCCGTCTGGGTGGCGATGGCCGTCGCACTGCTGCTCTACGGCGCCCTGCCCCGGTTCACCGGACTGGCCTGGGCCGCGCTGATCCTCTTCCTCCTGCTCGGTGAGTTCGGTGACCTGCTCGACCTGCCCGGCTGGCTCGTCGACCTCTCCCCGTTCACGCACCTGCCCGCGATGCCGGGAGGCGTGCTGGAGTGGGCGCCGCTCGTCGGGCTGACCGTCGTGGCCGTGGCCGTCGGCGCCGCGGGCCTGGCGGCGCTCCGCCGGCGCGACCTCGGCATCGGCTGACGCGTCGCCGACCTTCGCGTCCCCCGGGAACTGGATACGGTGTGCCCCATGACAGGCATCCCCGGTTTCTGGGCCGTGATCCCCGCAGGCGGCTCCGGCACCCGGCTGTGGCCGATCTCCCGGCGCCACTCCCCCAAGTTCCTGCACGACCTGACCGGCTCGGGCCAGTCGCTGCTGCGCGCGACGTGGGACCGGCTCGAACCGCTCGTCGGCGAGCGGATCCTCGTCGTGACCGGCGTCGCCCACGAGGAGGCCGTCCGCCGTCAGCTTCCGATGCTCGGCTACGACGCCGTCCTCGGGGAGCCCTCGCCCCGCGACTCGATGCCGGCCATCGGCCTCGCCGCCGCCGTCCTCGAGCGCCGCGACCCGGAGGCGGTGCTGGGCTCCTTCGCCGCCGACCACGTCATCACCGAGCCCGACAACTTCCGGCGCGCCGTCGCCGAGGCGGTCGTCCTCGCGCGCCGCGGCGAGCTCGCGACGATCGGCATCGACCCGACCGGGCCGGCGACCGGCTACGGCTACATCCGGCTCGGCGAGCCACTCGACGTCGTCGGCGCGCCGAGCGCCCACCGCGTCGACGAGTTCGTCGAGAAGCCCGACCTCGAGACGGCGACCCGCTACCTCGACAGCGGTGAATACCGTTGGAACGCAGGCATGTTCGTCGTCGGTGCGACGACCCTGCTCGAGCTGCTCGCCGAGAACCACGCCGACATGGTCGAGAGCCTGCGCACGATCGCCGCCGACCCCCGCCGGATGCCGGACCTGTGGCCGTCGCTGCAGAAGATCGCCATCGACCACGCCGTGGCCGAGCCCGCCGCCGCCGCAGGCCGCGTCGCCGTCGTGCCCGCGGCCCTGGGCTGGGACGACGTGGGCGACTTCGCCTCGCTCAGCCGGCTCGCCCCCGTGTCGACCTCACTGCCCGGGATCACCGCCATCGGCCCGACCGACGACATCATCAGCATCGACTCGCGGGCCACCGTCGCGGCCGGCGGCCGGCTCGTCGCCCTCATCGGGGTCGAGGACCTCGTCGTCATCGACACGCAGGACGCCCTGCTCATCACCAGCCCCGACCGGGTCCAGGAGGTCAAGCAGGTCGTCGAGATCCTGACCGCCCGGGGCCGCACCGACCTCACCTGATCCGGCCCCTTCCCGATCCTGCGAAACGCCGCCCGCGAGCGCCGCCCGGGTCGACAGTGGTGGCATGACCTCGATGCTGCCCGAGGAGGGTGAGCACCTCACGACCGGCTGGGAGGACGACCTCGCCCCGACCGACTCGCTCGTGCGCCAGGCCGTCCTCGCGCACGTCTCCTGGGCCCGCGCCCTGACGACCGCCGCGCGCGGCACCTTCGCCGAGGGCCCGGACTGGTGCGCCGGCCGCGGGGGCGCTCCCTCGGCGCTGCACAACTGGGCGATCGTGACGCGCCCACCGCGGGACTGGGCGCAGACCGTGGGAGCCATCGCGACGGCATACCCCGACGGTGTCGCGGCGCTCGTCATCAGCCCCTTCCCCACGCCGGACCTGACGCGGCACGGCCTCGGCCTCGTCGGCCACCCGCCGCTGATGTTCCGCCCGACGACCACCGTCACGACGACCCCGGCCACCCCGCTCGACGTCCGGGAGGCGACGACGGACCAGCAGCTGCGGGACGCCGAGAGGGTGCTCATCGAGGGCTACCCGATGCCCGACATGGCCGACCTCCCGCCCGGCGACTTCTACCGCCCGGAGGTCGTGGCCGGCCCGACCAGGGTCTTCGTCGGCTACGACGGTGAGACCCCGGTCGCCACCTCGGCCGCGCACTCGGCCGCCGGCGTCACCGTCGTCGAGAACGTCGCGGTGCTCGCGAGCGCCCGCGGCCAGCGCGCCGGCGCCGCGCTCACGTGGGCGGCGGCGACGGCGTGGCCCGGGCAGAGCGCCGTCCTCATCGCGAGCGACGACGGCCAGCCCGTCTATGAGCGGCTCGGCTACCTGCGCCTCGAGCGCTGGACCTGCTGGCTCCGTCCCTGACCCACCGAGGGCGTATGCCGTCCGCGCGCCTCAGGCTCCCGGCGCCCCGGGTGGGTTCAGTCCCCGCTCACTGCTGTGTGGCTTTGAAGGCCATGCACGCGGCGTAGGACGGAAGCAGCCCCGACTCCTCGGCAGCGGCGAGGGTCGGCGCGGCGGCGTCCTTGGGCGACAGGAGGGGCTCGATGCCGTCAGGGAGTCGCAGCCCCACGGTCGGGTCGAGCGGGTGGATGCCGTGCTCGGCGCCCGGGTTGTAGGCCGCCGAACACAGGTAGTGCGCGGTGGTGTCGTCCTCGAGGGCGCAGAACGCGTGGCCGAGACCCTCGGAGAGGTAGACCGCGCGCCGGTCGACGGCGTCGAGCAGCACCGAGTCCCACTGCCCGAAGGTCGGCGAGCCGACGCGCAGGTCGACGATGTAATCGATGAGCGAGCCGGACACGGCGGTGACGTACTTCGCCTGCCCGACCGGCACGTCGGCGAAGTGGATCCCTCGCACCGTGCCGCGCGCGGACAGCGAGACGTTGCTCTGCACGACGTCGAGCCGGTGCCCCACGACCTCGGCGAGCAGGTCGCCGCGGAACGACTCGAGGAAGACGCCACGGTCATCGGGGAAGATCCGCGGGGTCACCTCCCACGCGCCGTCGATCGACAGCGGTCGGATGTCCATCAGTGACCGTCCTTGCCCTCGGCCAGCAGGCCGTGGAGGTAGAGACCGTAACCACTCTTGGCCTGCTCGTCCGCGTGTCGGCGCACGCCGTCATCGTCGAGCCACCCGTTGCGCCAGGCGACCTCCTCGACGCAGCCGATCTTCTGGCCCTGCCGCGCCTCGACGACGTGGACGTACTGGCTCGCCTCGATCAGACCCTCGAACGTGCCGGTGTCGAACCACGCCGTGCCGCGGGGCAGAACGCTCACCGACAGAGCTCCACGGCGGAGGTACTCGTCGTTGACGGCGGTGATCTCCAGCTCGCCGCGGGCACTCGGCGTCAGGTTACGTGCGATCTCGACGACGTCGTTGTCGTAGAAGTAGAGGCCGGGCACGGCATAGCTCGACTTCGGGTGCTCGGGCTTCTCCTCGATGGACACGACACGACCGTCCGAGCCGAACTCCACGACGCCGTAGGCCGTGGGGTCGGCGACCCGGTACGCGAAGACGTGCCCACCGCACACGTCGGTGTTGTCCTTCAGCCGGGTGCCCAGACCCGGGCCGAAGAAGATGTTGTCACCGAGGACCAACGCCACCCGGTCCTCGCCGATGAAGTCGGCCCCCAGCACGAACGCCTGCGCCAGACCCTCGGGCCGCGCCTGTACGGCATAGGCGATCGACATGCCCCACTGGGACCCGTCGCCGAGGAGACGCTGGAACTGCTCCGCGTCCGCGGGCGTCGTGATGACGAGGACCTCGCGGATGCCGGCCATCATCAGCGTCGAGAGCGGGTAGTAGACCATCGGCTTGTCATAGACCGGCATCAGCTGCTTGCTGATGCCACGCGTGATCGGGTGCAGCCGGCTACCCGTGCCCCCCGCGAGAATGATCCCCTTCATGGTCGCCCACAGTAGGGGACGCCGCGGCCGGGCCCGTGACCCGGCCGGCAGGCGCCGGTTGGTGGGGATTTGGGTAGGCTCCGGGAATGCGTCTTCTCGTCACGGGTGGGGCCGGATTCATCGGCTCGAACTTCGTCCTCCGCACCCGCCAGACCCGGGCCGACTGGTCGATCACCGTGCTCGACTCCATGTCGTATGCCGCCAACCGGGCCTCGCTCGAGCCCGTCCTCGGCGACGGGGCTGGTCACGGGGCCGGCGACGTTCGCCTGGTGGTCGGGTCGGTGGCCAACGCCGCCGTCGTCGACCCGCTCGTGGCCGACTGCGACGTCGTCGTGC
This sequence comes from Terrabacter sp. 2YAF2, assembly GCF_052114705.1. Taxonomy (NCBI): domain Bacteria; kingdom Bacillati; phylum Actinomycetota; class Actinomycetes; order Micrococcales; family Intrasporangiaceae; genus Terrabacter; species Terrabacter sp. 2YAF2. Next base: position 262,528 of record NZ_JBFRFG010000002.1, on the reverse strand, counting down.
ACTTCGCGGCCGAGTCGCACAACGACAACAGCCTCGACAGCCCCTGGCCCTTCGTCGAGAGCAACGTCGTGGGCACCTTCACCCTGCTCGAGGCGGTCCGCAAGCACGACAAGCGGATCCACCACATCTCCACCGACGAGGTCTACGGCGACCTGGAGCTCGACGACCCGCAGCGCTTCACCGAGACGACCCCGGTCAACCCCTCGAGCCCCTACTCGGCGACGAAGGCCGGCGCCGACCTGCTCGTCCGGGCGTGGATCCGGTCCTTCGGCCTCAAGGCGACCGTCTCCAACTGCTCGAACAACTACGGCCCGCGCCAGCACGTCGAGAAGTTCATCCCCCGCCAGATCACCAACATCCTCCAGGGCACCAAGCCCAAGCTCTACGGCTCCGGGCTCAACGTGCGCGACTGGATCCACGTCGATGACCACAACGACGCCGTCATCGCGATCCTCGAGCAGGGCCGTCTCGGCGAGACCTACCTCATCGGCGCGGACGGCGAGCGCAACAACCTCGAGATCGTTCAGCTGCTGCTCGAGCTCATGGGCCAGCCGGCCGACTGGTTCGAGCACGTCAACGACCGGCCCGGTCACGACCTGCGCTACGCCATCGACTCCTCCAAGCTGCGCGCCGAGACCGACTGGCGCCCCCGCTACAGCGACATCCGCGCAGGCCTCGAGGCAACCATCGACTGGTACCGCGACAACGAGGCATGGTGGCTGACCGCCAAGGACGCCGCCGAGCACACCTACGCCAGGTTGGGTCGATGAGCCCGCTCCCAGGCGACTCGCTGCGGGTCCTCGTCACCGGCGCCAGCGGGATGCTCGCCTACGACCTCGTCCCCGCGCTGCGCGCCGCCGGGCACGTCGTCACCCCGCTGGGCCGCGGCGACCTCGACGTCACCGACGCGTCCGAGTGCCTCGCCGGCGTCGAGGGCCACGACCTCGTCGTCAACTGCGCCGCGTGGACCGCGGTCGACGCCGCCGAGACCGACGAGGCCGGAGCCTTCGCCGTCAACGCCGTCGGCGCCGCCAACCTCGCCCGCGCCGCGGCGCGCGCGAAGGCCCGCCTGGTGCAGATCTCGACCGACTACGTCTTCGACGGCAACGCCAGCGCGCCCTATCCCGTCGACCACCCCATCGCTCCCCGCTCGGCCTACGGCCGCACCAAGGCCGCCGGAGAGTGGGCCGTGCAGGCCCTGTGCCCCGAGTCGTGGATCATCCGCACCGCGTGGCTCTACGGCGCCGGCGGCGGCAACTTCGTCAAGACGATGCTCCGCCTGGCCGACGAGCGCGACACCCTGACCGTCGTCGACGACCAAGTCGGCCAGCCCACCTGGACCCGCGACCTGGCCGACCTCGTCGTGCGGCTCGTCGCCGATCAACCGGCATACGGAGTCCACCACGGCACCGCGTCGGGCCGCACCACGTGGCGCGGCTTGGCCCAGGCGGTCTTCGAGGAGCGGGGCCTCGACCCCGAGCGCGTGCAGCCAACGACGAGCGCGGCCCTCGGGCTGCCGGCGCCGAGGCCCTCGTGGAGCGTGCTGTCCCACGACTCCCTCGAGCGCGCGGGGATCGCGCCCATCGGCGACTGGCGCGCCTCTGTCGCGGCGTATCTTGCTGGGAGCGCGACGGCCTGACCCGCCGAGGGCGTATGCCGTCCGCGCGCCTCAGGCGCCCGGCGCGGGCTGCTCGGTCGCGTCCAGGACGAAGTCCCAGAACTGTCCCACCTGCTCGGGCGTCTCGATCCCGACGGGGGCGTAGTGCGTCGGGCGGCGGCGCCGGTCGTGCCAGAAGCCGCCGGTGCCGATGGCGTCGTCGGTGGCGGTGAGCCACACGGCGGTGTCGGCGCCCGAGTCGGCATCGCGCAGCAGCGGCCCGGTGACGGCGGCGAAGCGCGGCAGAGAGTCGGTGACGCCCGGGGTGTCGGCCCAGCCGGGGTGCATCGAGTGGACGCGGATGCCGTCGGGCTCCAGGTCGCGGGCCCAGAGCTCGGTGAGGACGAGCTGCATGCGCTTGGTGCGGGCATAGGCCGTGACCCCGGAGTAGTCCCCCTCGGCATACTCCGGGTCAGCGGCGTCGAGGCGCTGGCCGTACGCCCCACCCGACGTCACGAGGACCACCCGACCGCCGGCGAGGGCCTTGCGCAGGCCGTAGGTCAGCACGTGCGGGCCGAGCACGTGCGTGGCGAGGGTCAGCTCGTGGCCCTCGGGCGTGACGGTGCGCTTCGGCGGCATGACACCGGCGTTGTGCACGACAGCGTGCAGACGCGGGACGTCGGTGGAGAACTGCCGGGCGAACTCCGCCGTCGCGGCGAGATCGCTGATGTCTGCGACGTGGACCGTGAGCTCTGCGAGGGGCTGCTCGTCGAGGAGCATCGAGCGCGCGTCGTCAAGCCGCGAGGCGTTCCGGCCGGTGAGGTGCACGGCGGCCCCGAGCCGAGCGAGCCCGCGGGCGGTCGCGAGCCCGAGACCGCCGCTCGCACCGGTGACGAGGACATGGCGTCCGATCAAGGCGCCCGGCACTGGGTCGTGCGGCCACCAGTTCCGGCGCACGGCGGGGCCGATCTTCGTGTAGCCGAGGACCAGGGACTTGTCCATCACCCAGTCGAGAGCCGCGGCCGCTTCATGGAGCACCATGCGCCCCACCCTAGGTGCGCCTGCACCACACGCCAGTCGGTCGTGATCACCCAGATGCGACGCACGGTGACACTAGAGTGAGCCGCGGCGCCCGACCAACGACGGTGGAGGTTCGCACGATGAGTGAGACGAGGCTCGACCCGGCTTCCAGCGGAAGCGGATCGTACGCGGGCGGAGTCGGCTCGCCGGGACGGGCGCAGATCGCCGGGCGCACCCTGCGCGGCGACCGGTGGTGGGTCCAGCCCGTCATCACCGCCACCCTGCTCGTCATCTGGCTTCTCTACGCCCTGGTGCGGACCTCCATGCAGCGGTACTACTTCGTGGAGCCGTACCACTACCTCACGCCGTTCTACTCCCCCTGCGTCACGGCCTCGTGTCTCCCGGACGCGCGCCACCTCGGCACCTGGATGGGTGAGCTCCCGCCGCTCGTTCCGTTCGCGTTCTTCGTGCTGCCGCTCCTGCTCGGCTTCCGCCTCACCTGCTACTACTACCGCAAGGCCTACTACCGGTCGTTCTGGCTCTCACCGCCGGCCTGCGCCGTGGCCGAGCCGCACGCCACCTACACCGGTGAGACCCGCTTCCCCCTCATCCTGCAGAACATCCATCGCTACTTCTTCTACGCCGCGATCGTCGTCTCGGCGATGAACACGCTGGACGCGTTCGACGGCTTCCACGGCAAGGACGGCAGCGTCGGCATGGGCCTGGGGACGCTCATCATGCTCGTCAACGCAGGCTTCCTCTGGCTCTACACGGCGTCGTGCCACTCGTGCCGCCACCTCATCGGCGGCCGCCTCAAGCACTTCTCCAAGCACCCGGTGCGTTACCGCGCCTGGACGCTCGTGTCCCGCCTCAACACCCGGCACATGCAGCTCGCCTGGATCACCCTGGGCACGCTGATGATCACCGACGCCTACATCGCCCTGGTCGCGTCCGGGGCCCTGACCGACCTGAGGTTCTTCAACTGATGACAGCCGAGCTGGAGACCTACGACTACGACGTCCTCATCATCGGGGCCGGCGGGGCGGGCCTGCGCGCCGCGATCGCCGCGCGCGAGGCGGGACTTCGCACGGCCATCATCTGCAAGTCCCTGTTCGGCAAGGCTCACACGGTCATGGCCGAGGGCGGCATCGCCGCGAGCATGGGCAACGTCAACAGCCACGACAGCTGGCAGGTGCACTTCCGCGACACCATGCGCGGCGGCAAGTTCCTCAACTCGTGGCGGATGGCCGAGCTGCACGCCAAGGAGGCCCCCGACCGCGTGTGGGAGCTCGAGACGTACGGCGCCCTCTTCGACCGCACCCCCGACGGACGGATCAGCCAGCGCAACTTCGGCGGCCACGAGTACCCCCGACTGGCGCACGTCGGCGACCGCACCGGGCTGGAGCTGATCCGCACGATGCAGCAGAAGATCGTCTCCCTGCAGCAGGACGACGAGCGTGAGTCCGGCGACCCCGAGAGCCGGCTCAAGGTGTTCGCCGAGGTGACGATCACCGATCTGCTCCAGGACCCGAGCGGGGCCGTCGCCGGCGCCTTCGGCTACTGGCGCGAGTCGGGCCGGTTCGTGCGCTTCAACGCCCCCGCCGTCGTCCTCGCCACCGGTGGCATCGGCAAGTCGTTCAAGGTCACCTCGAACTCGTGGGAGTACACCGGCGACGGTCACGCCCTGGCCCTGCGGGCCGGCTCCAACCTCGTCAACATGGAGTTCATCCAGTTCCACCCCACCGGCATGGTGTGGCCGCCCTCGGTCAAGGGGATCCTCGTCACCGAGTCCGTGCGCGGCGACGGCGGCGTCCTGAAGAACTCCGAGGGCAAGCGCTTCATGTTCGACTACGTCCCCGATGTCTTCCGGGGCCAGTACGCCCAGACCGAGGAGGAGGGCGACCGTTGGTACACCGACCCCGACAACAACAAGCGGCCGCCCGAGCTGCTCCCGCGTGACGAGGTCGCGCGCGCCATCAACTCCGAGGTCAAGGCCGGGCGCGGGTCACCGCACGGCGGCGTCTTCCTCGACATCGCCTCCCGGCGCAGCCCGGAAGAGATCCTCAAGAAGCTGCCCTCGATGCACCACCAGTTCAAGGAGCTGGCCGACGTCGACATCACGAAGGAGCCGATGGAGGTCGGCCCCACCTGTCACTACGTCATGGGCGGTGTCGAGGTCGACCCCGACACCGCTGCTGCCGCACGGGTGCCCGGTCTCTTCGCCGCCGGAGAGGTGTCGGGCGGCATGCACGGGTCCAACCGCCTCGGCGGCAACTCCCTCTCCGACCTGCTCGTCTTCGGCGCCCGCGCCGGGAGCGGCGCCGCGGCATACGTCCACGGTCTCGGCGACCGCCGGCCGGAGGTCGACCAGGCGGTCATCGACGCCGCCGCGGCGGCCGCGCTCGCGCCGTTCGAGGAGGAGGGCGGCGAGAACCCCTACACCCTCCACCAGGAGATGCAGCAGACGATGAACGACCTCGTCGGCATCATCCGCACGGCCGAGGAGATCGAGCGCGCGCTCGAGCGGCTCGAGGACCTCAAGGCCCGGGCGCAGCACCTGACCGTCGAGGGCCACCGGCAGTTCAACCCGGGCTGGCACCTCGCCCTCGACCTGCGCAACATGCTCGCCGTCAGCGAGTGCGTGGCGCGGGCCGCGCTGCTGCGCCAGGAGAGCCGCGGGGGCCACACCCGCGACGACTTCCCGACGATGGACCCGCACTGGCGGGGCCGCAACCTCATCTGCTCGGCGGACGGCGACGGCATCGTGGTGCGCGAGCAGCCGATGTCGGCCATGCGCGGCGACCTGCTGGCCCTCTTCGATGCCAGCGAGCTGGGCAAGTACCTCACGCCGGACGAGATGGCCGCCCTGCCGGCGCCGGCACCGCACAGTGACGGGAGCGGGACATGAGCTACGACGCGAGGTTCCGGGTCTGGCGCGGCGACGCCGACGGCGGCGAGCTCGTCGACTACACGGTCGAGGTCAACGACGGCGAGGTCGTGCTCGACATCATCCACCGCCTCCAGGCCACCCAGTCGGGCGACCTCGCGGTGCGCTGGAACTGCAAGGCCGGCAAGTGCGGCTCGTGCAGCGCCGAGGTCAACGGCCGGCCGCGGCTGCTCTGCATGACTCGGATGTCGACCTTCAGCGAGACCGAGACGATCACGGTCACCCCGCTGCGCGCCTTCCCGGTGATCCGTGACCTCGTCACCGACGTGTCGTTCAACTACGCCAAGGCGCGCCAGATCCCCGCCTTCGCCCCGCCGGACCTGGCGCCGGGTGAGTACCGGATGCAGCAGGTCGACGTCGAGCGCTCGCAGGAGTTCCGCAAGTGCATCGAGTGCTTCCTCTGCCAGGACACGTGCCACGTCGTGCGGGACCACGAGCAGAACAAGGAGGCCTTCGCCGGCCCGCGCTTCCTCATCCGCGCGGCCGAGCTCGACATGCACCCGCTCGACGCGCGCGACGACCGTGCGGACTTCGCCCGCGATGAACAGGGCATCGGGATGTGCAACATCACGAAGTGCTGCACCGAGGTCTGCCCCGAGCACATCAAGATCACCGACAACGCGATCATCCCGATGAAGGAGCGCGTGGCCGGGCGCCACTACGACCCGCTCGTGTGGCTCGGCACGAAGATCGGGCTCCGCAAGCGCTGAGGCGGGCTGACCGGGCGCGACAGTGGAAATGGTCACACTCGGCGCGTACTGGAGGGTAGCCGTCGGACCCGGCGAGGACTCGGGGATAGGGTTTCGACCGTGGCCACCAAAACTCTCCCGGTGACGGGATCGAATCGACCTGCATCGGCCCGCCGGAGCACCGTGTTCATGAAGATGCTCATGGCCGTGTCCGGGGCGTTGTTCGTGTTCTACGTCCTCGTGCACATGTACGGCAACCTCAAGATTCTGGGCGGCGTCGGCGCCTTCAACGAGTACGCCGACCACCTCCGGACGCTGTTCACGCCCTTCCTGCCGTTCGGCGGCTTCCTCTGGCTCTTCCGGGTCGTCCTCGTCGTCGCGCTCGTCGCGCACGCGTGGGCCGCGTTCTCCCTGTGGGGCCGGGCCCATGGCGCCCGACCGACGCGCTACGTGGCCAAGGCCGCTGCCCGCGCCACGGTCAAGAGCAAGATGATGCGCTGGGGCGGCGTCGCACTGCTGCTCTTCCTCGTGTGGCACCTGCTCCAGTTCACGATCGTCAAGTTCAACGTGGGATCGATTCCGGCCCAAGGCAGCCCGGGCCTCCTCGTCATCAGCAGCTTCCAGGTGTGGTGGGTCGTCCTGATCTACCTGCTCGCTCTCGTGGCCTTGGGCCTGCACCTCTACCACGGCGTCTGGAGCGCCACCCAGACGCTGGGCTGGGCCGGCAACGCGACCGCGCGCCGGCGCGCCAAGACGCTCGGGATGATCATCGCGCTCGTCACGAGCGTGGGGTTCGCCCTCCCGCCGCTCGCCATCCTCTTCGGACTCGTCAAGGGAAGCTGACCTGTGACCACGACCTCCACGACACCCGACTCGCCGCTGCCCGGTCTCGTCCACGGCCTGTATGCCGAGGGTGAGCCGATCCGCGACACGAAGGCCCCGACCGGTCCCATCGACCGCCGCTGGAACAAGCGCAAGTTCGAGGCCTCGCTCGTCAACCCGGCCAACCGCCGCAAGCTCTCGGTCATCATCGTCGGCACCGGTCTGGCCGGTGGCGCGGCCGCGGCGACCCTCGGTGAGGCGGGCTACAACGTCAAGTCGTTCTGCTACCAGGACTCCCCGCGCCGCGCCCACTCGATCGCCGCGCAGGGCGGCATCAACGCCGCCAAGAACTACAAGGAGGACGGCGACTCCGTCTACCGCCTCTTCTACGACACGGTCAAGGGCGGCGACTACCGCTCGCGCGAGTCGAACGTCTACCGCCTCGCCGAGGTCAGCACCAACATCATCGACCAGTGCGTCGCGCAGGGCGTGCCCTTCGCGCGGGAGTACGGCGGACTGCTCGACAACCGCTCGTTCGGCGGTGTGCAGGTTTCCCGCACCTTCTACGCCCGCGGCCAAACCGGCCAGCAGCTGCTCATCGGCGCCTACCAGGCTCTCGAGCGCCAGGTCGCGGCCGGCACGGTGGAGATGTTCAGCCGCCACGAGATGCTCGAGGTCATCGTCGTGGACGGCAAGGCCCGGGGCATCATCGCCCGTGACCTCGTGAGCGGTGAGATCGAGACCCATCTCGCCGACGCCGTCGTGCTCGCCTCCGGCGGCTACGGCAACGTCTTCTACCTCTCGACCAACGCGATGGGCAGCAACGTCACCGCGACGTGGCGCGCGCACCGCAAGGGCGCCTACTTCGGCAACCCCTGTTACACGCAGATCCACCCGACGTGCATCCCCGTCGCGGGTGAGCACCAGAGCAAGCTGACGCTCATGTCGGAGTCGCTGCGCAACGACGGTCGCATCTGGGTGCCGAAGAACGCCGCCGACTGCGAGAAGGACCCCCGCGAGATCCCCGAGGAGGACCGCGACTACTACCTCGAGCGGATCTACCCCTCGTTCGGCAACCTCGTGCCGCGTGACATCGCGAGCCGTCAGGCCAAGAACGTCTGCGATGAGGGCCGCGGCGTCGGCCCCAAGGTCGGCGACTTCCGCCGCGGGGTCTACCTCGACTTCACCGACGCCCTGAAGCGGATGAGCGCCGAGGCCGTCGCGGAGAAGTACGGCAACCTGCTCGACATGTACCAGCGGATCACGGGTGAGAACCCCTACGAGGTGCCGATGCGCATCTACCCCGCCGTGCACTACACGATGGGTGGCCTCTGGGTCGACTACGACCTCCAGTCGAGCATCCCGGGCCTCTTCGTCACGGGCGAGGCGAACTTCTCCGACCACGGCGCCAACCGCCTCGGCGCCTCCGCCCTGATGCAGGGCCTCGCCGACGGCTACTTCGTGCTCCCGCACACGATCCGCGACTACCTCGCCAAGGGACCGTTCGACAAGCTCGAAGAGTCGCACGAGGCCGTCGTCGAGGCCCGCGCCTCGGTCGACGCCCGGGTGCAGAAGCTGCTGTCGATCAACGGCGACCGCTCGGTCGACTCCTTCCACAAGGAGCTCGGCAACATCATGTGGGAGTTCTGCGGCATGGAGCGCTCCGAGGAGGGCCTGCTCAAGGCCATCGACCTCATCCGGGGCCTGCGCGACGAGTTCTGGCGCAACGTCAAGGTGCTCGGCGCCGCCGACACGCTCAACCAGAGCCTCGAGAAGGCCGGCCGCGTCGCCGACTTCCTCGAGCTGGGTGAGCTCATGTGCATCGACGCGCTGCACCGCCGCGAGTCCTGCGGTGGCCACTTCCGCGCCGAGTCCCAGACCGAGGACGGCGAGGCGCTGCGTCACGACGACGAGTTCGCCTACGTCGCCGCGTGGGAGTGGGGCGGGCAGGACGGTGCGCCGGTCCTGCACAAGGAAGACCTGGTCTATGAATTCGTCGAGCTGAAGCAGCGGAGCTACAAGTGAACCTCACCCTCAAGATCTGGCGTCAGGCCGGCCCGAAGGCCAAGGGCGAGATGGTGACCTACCCGGTCACCGACATCTCCGAGGACATGTCGTTCCTCGAGATGCTCGACGTCCTCAACGAGCAGCTCAACGCCCGCGGTGAGGAGCCCATCGCCTTCGACTCCGACTGTCGCGAGGGCATCTGCGGCATGTGCGGCCTGATGATCTCCGGCAAGGCCCACGGCCCCGAGGTCACGACGACGTGCCAGCTGCACATGCGCAGCTTCTCCGACGGCGACGAGATCACCATCGAGCCGTGGCGCGCCGACGCGTTCCCCGTCATCAAGGACCTCGTCGTCGACCGGTCGAGCTTCGACCGGATCATCCAGGCCGGCGGCTTCATCAGCGCCAACACCGGTTCGGCGCCCGAGGCCCACTCCGTGCCGGTGCCCAAGGCCAAGGCCGACCGCTCCTTCATGGCGGCCGCCTGCATCGGCTGCGGCGCCTGCGTGGCGGCCTGCCCGAACGCGTCAGGCATGCTCTTCATGGGCGCGAAGATCACCCACCTCGGCGAGCTCCCCCAAGGACAGCCGGAGCGGGACGCTCGCGTCGTCAGCATGGTGAACCAGCACGACCACGAGGGCTTCGGCGGCTGCACGAACATCGGCGAGTGCTCGCTGGCGTGCCCGAAGGAGATCCCCATGGACGTCATCAACCAGCTCAACAAGGACCTGCGCCACGCCCTCACGCACGGCGAGTGACACCGCGTCCGACACCGCGTCGGACACTGCACCACAGACGAACCCGCCCCGGGTCACCGGGGCGGGTTCGTCATGTCGAGGGATGAGGACGTATGCCGTCCCGTCGGCTCCTCGGGTCAGTCGCGCCCGTAGATGTCGCGGGTGTAGACCTTGCGACGAACGCTCTCGAGCTCATCCAGCGCTCCCGATCTACGCGTTTCGGACGCCAGCCCGGTCCTCGGGGCGGGTTAGTCTGTGCCCGCGATGACGCCTCTGGACCCCTACCGACGTCGCCCGTGGTCGATGCCGACCGCGGGCGCGACGCTCGGTGCCCTCGCGCTGGGGCTGACGATGACGACGACGTATGCCGTCCCGCACGCCGCGGCTGCAACGCCGAGCTGTGCGCCCTGGCAGGCGCCTCAGACCGTCCCCGCGGGAGTGACCCTCGCGCCGAGGATCTTCCCGACGGACGTGGCCACTGCACCGCCGCCCACTCCCCCTCGGGCGACGCCGCCTACGTCGCCGCACCCAGCACCGCCGCACCCGACGCCGACGCCGGCGCCGCACGTCGTGTGCCGCGCGGTGCCGCCCACGCCATTCGCCCACCCGGCTTGGGAGCCCGAGACGGTCGTCGGCGGGTCACGTCTCGCCGAGACCGGCGTCGTCGTCGACCGACCCGCTTCCGTGCCGGCGCCGCCCGAGGTCTTCGATGTCTCCTACGTCATTGCCGACCTCGGCACAGGTGAGATCCTGGCCGCCAAGTCACCGCACGCCTGGCTGCGTCCGGCCAGCACGCTCAAGACCCTGACGGCGCTCACGTTGATGCCCCGCCTCGACCCGCGGCGGGTCGTCGTCGCCAAACAGGACGCCCAGGACGCGGCGGGCTCACGCGTCGGGGTCCTGGCTGGCAACCCCTATCCCGTGTCGAGCCTCTTCGACGCGATGCTCGTGTTCTCGGCCAACGACGCGGTCTATGCCCTGGCCGACGCCGCCGGAGGCTACGACGCGACGGTCGCGCTGATGAACGAGAAGGCCGAGCAAATCGGTGCGCACGACACCGTCACCGTCGACCCGAGCGGGCTCGACGACGGCGAGCAGCGCTCGAGCGCCTACGACCTCGCGCTCATCGGGCGTGACGCGATGCGGCTGCCGGCGTTCCGGGCCACCATCACCAAGCGTGACGCTGTCTTCCCGGGTGGCAAGGACAAGCAGGGCAAGGTGTGGCCGGCCTTCCACGTCTACAACATCAATGAGCTGCTGAAGCACTACCCCGGCACGATCGGCATCAAGCCGGGACGCACGGACCGCGCCCAGCACACCTTCATCGGGGCAGCGACTCGGGGCGGTCGCACGCTGATCGTGAGCCAGATGGGCAGTGTCACCGGCTCGTGGAAGCCGACCGCGGCCCTGCTCGACTGGGGCTTCGCCAATGTCGGCCGAGTGACGCCTGTCGGGCGGCTCGTCGAGCCCGGCGAGGCCGCTGCACCGACCGCCGCGCCGACGCTGCCCGCACTGATCGGCGGGGACGACGGCGCCGCCGCGTCCGGAGCCAGCGGGGTGGAGGGGGCAGCCGCCCTCGCGCCCGTGGGAGCCTCTGCGGCCCGAACGACCTGGGCGACGTGGGCGGCCGCCTTCGACCGGAAGACGGCGCTTGGCGTGCTCGGGGCTGCGGGCGCTGTCGCGACGGCCGCGGCTGCACTGCTCGTCGCCCGAAGGCGCGGACGAAGCCGGAGACGACGGGCCTGAGCACCCGGCTCGGTCCGCGCCTCAGCGGCTCCCGTCAGCGTTGGCGCAGACGTCGTGCTGCCGTGACGGCCAGGGCTCCGGCCGCGCCGACGACTGCTCCCGCAGCCACGCTGACGCGGTCGGTGGCGCGTGAGCGTGGCTCGTCGCGCTGGGAGGTGACCGCGACCCTCGCGGCGGGCGTGGCGGCATACGGCACGAGGCTGGTGTCGGCGGGCGCCCGGAGCGGGGCGATGAACGCCGGCCGCAGGGCGCGCGCCATCGGCGAGCGCTGGGTGTCGTCGCCGAGGTGGTCGAGGTCGACGTCGTTGGCGGCCCAGGAGGCGGAGAGGAGGATGACCTTCGCCATGAGGTTGAGCCAGAAGAGCAGGCCGACGGCGACGGCGACGGTGCCGAGCACGGGGTTGTGACTGGCCCGGCTGACGAGGAAGCCACCGAAGAGCTTGAGCACCGTGAGGATGGCCGCGCCGAGCAGGGCTCCCTGGCGGACGTTGTGCATCGGCAGCGGGACCCCGGAGAGCATCCGGAGCAGCACGATGAGGATGAGGGTGTCGAAGATGACGCCGACGACGAGCCCCGCGACGGTGACGAGGAAACCATTGCCCGCGAGGCCGATCCAGCCCGCGACGCGCTCGGCGAGGCCTCCGACGGTGCTGGTGAGGATGGCCGAGAGGGCGATCGCCAGGCCGAGCGTCACGAGGACGAAGAGGTCGCGGGCCTTGGTGCGCACCATGTTGTCGGTGGACGCCTCGAGCCCGAAGACCCCGCGGATACCGGTGCGCAGTGCGCCCACCCAGCCGAGTCCGGCCAGCAGCAGCGTCACGAACGAGATGATGCCGGTCACGGTGAGGGTCAGGCTTGTCGGTGCCTGGACGCTGATGATGCCGTCCGGGTGGGATGCCGTCTTGACCATCCCGGGCAGGGTGCTGTTGAGGGACTCGGCGATGGTCTGGACGAGGTCGGGGCGGCCCTGGAGCACGAAGCCGAAGATCGCGAAGGCCAGGGCGAGAGCCGGGAAGATGGAGAAGAACGCGAAGTAGCCGACACCGGCCGCGAGGAGGTCCCCGTTGGCCTCGCCGTAGCGGGTCCAGGCGCGGTAGCCCCGGGTGGCCTTGAGCCGGTCCAGGATGCGCTGGAGGTGAGCCACGGCTCAGCTCCCGTCGAGGGTGAACTCGTCGACGGGACGCCAGGCGCCGTCGTCGCCCTGCTCGTAGAGGTGGTAGGCGTCGACCTCGAAGGTCACCGAGTAGTCGGCGAGGTCGGTGAAGGCGCGGTCGAGCGAGTCCGCAGGGACGTTGTGCGCGACGGTGACGTGCGGGTGGTAGTAGAAGTCGAGGTTGCGGGTGACCGGCCCGGAGCGCAGCGCGCGCTCGAGCGACTCGCAGTTCGAGACGCCCCGGGCCACCTGGATGAAGACGACGTCGGACAGCGGCCGGAACGTCCCCGTCCCCCGCAGCACGACGTCGAACGGTGTGTGGGCGGCAGCGACTGCGGTGCAGTGGCTGCGGAAGGCGGCATACGTCTGCTCGTCGACCTCGGTCGGCGGCAGCAGCGTGATGTGCGTGGGGATGCGCCACGCCTGGGGGTCACCGAAGTCGGCCCGGCGGCGCTGGAGGTAGTCTCCGTGCGGGGCCGGGATGGGGATGGAAACGCCGATCGTCGTCAGGCGCGCAACACTCACGCCCAGACGGTATCGAATGGGGCGCCCCCACAACGCACCTGGGTGCGCGCGGCTTTCAGCGGCCCGGTCGCGGCAGCAGACCGACCTTGTCGTAGACGCGACGCACCGTGGCCTCGGCGACCGCCCCGGCCCGGTCCGCGCCATCAGCGAGGATGCGGTCGAGCTCGGCGCGGTCGGCCATCAGCTCGAGGGTGCGGGTGCGGAACGGCGTAACGGCCTCGACGACGACCTCGGCCACGTCCTTCTTGAGGTCGCCGTAGCCCTTGCCGGCGTAGTGCTCCTCGAGGAGGGCCACCGGCGTGCCGGACAGGGCGGAGTGGATGGAGAGCAGGTTGGACACGCCCGGCTTGTTGTCCTCGTCGAAGCGGATCTCGCGCTCGGTGTCGGTGACGGCCGACCGGATCTTCTTCGCGATGCGCGACGGCTCGTCGAGCAGACTGACGAGCCCGGCGTCGGATGCCGCCGACTTGCTCATCTTGGCCGTCGGGGCCTGGAGGTCCTGGATCTTGGCCGTCGCCTTCATGATGTGCGGCTCGGGCACGACGAGGGTGTCGCCGAAGCGCTGGTTGAAGCGTCCGGCGAGGTCGCGGGAGAGCTCGAGGTGCTGGCGCTGGTCCTCGCCGACCGGCACGACGTTGGCGTCGTAGATGAGGATGTCAGCGGCCTGAAGCACGGGGTAGGCGAAGAGGCCGACGTTGGTGTTGGTGCCCTTGGCCGACTTGTCCTTGAACTGCGTCATGCGGCTCGCCTCGCCGAAGCCGGTGAGCGTGCCGAGCACCCAGTAGAGCTCGGTGTGCTGGGCGATGTGGCTCTGGACGAAGAGCGTCGAGCGCGCGGGGTCGACGCCGCCGGCGATGTACTGTGCCGCCGTAATCCGGGTGCGCTCGCGCAGCACCTCCGGCTCGGGCGCGACGGTCAGGGCGTGCAGGTCGGCGACGAAGTAGAAGGCGTCGTGCGTCTCCTGCAGGCGCACCCACTCGACGAGCGCACCGATGTAGTTGCCGAGGTGGAGCGAGTCGCTCGTCGGCTGCATGCCGGAGAGGCTGCGCGGCGTCGTGGTCGAGGGGGAAGGCGTCGAAGACATGGGTGCATTCTGGCCCATCGCGGCCGCACTCCCCCAACCCGGGCCGTTCGGCGGCCGGCTTCGGCTCAGGGCCTCAGCGTACGCACTGCCGCGGGCAGCACCCGCTCGACTGCGTCGGCCATGCGGGCAAACGCCTCGGGCCCCTGCTGGTAGGGATCGGGGATGTCGGACTCTTCCAGCGGGAGGGACGCGATCATGCCGCGGCGGGACGCGGCGAAGCCGGAGACGTGCGCCACCCAGGAAGTGTCCGGGTCAGGGTCGCCGAACTCGTCGAGCTCAGCCGCGTCGGCATCGTCGACGAGGTGGGCGAAGTCGCCGAGGGTGAAGCAGTAGGACATGGCTCGGGAGCTCAGCCGGACCACCTCGGCGCGGTGTGCCCGGGTGGCGGTGAGCACGAGGTCGGCGTCGGCGACCATCGCGGCTGTGAGCTGTCGGGCCGCGAATCCTTCTGTCGCAGCGCCGCGCTCTTGTAGCTCGGTAACCGAGCCCGGGTCGATCGGGGAGCCGACGAGGGCGCCCGTGCCACCGCTCGACACCTCGACGCCGGTTCCGTCGAGCAGCTGTGTCAGTCGCCGCTCGATGTAGGGCGAGCGGCACACGTTTCCAGTGCACACGACGAGCACGCGCCCTGCCCTGCTCGTCGCACCGGTGCTTTCAGTCACGCTCCACCTTCAGTTGTCTCGCTTGGAATACCTGGACGCAGCATCTCATCGCGTCTGGGTGCCGCACGATGCTGCCTTGACATTGGTGGCCTGCGGAAGCACCAAGGGCTGGACCCACGTCTTCACCGGTCCTCGAGCGGCCGGCGGCTCATCCACGTGGATCACCAGCGTGCGGCTGGCTCCGGGTGGGATGTCGACTGTCGCGGTGAAGACCGGTCGACCGCGCTCGGTGTCGGCGGTCAGGAAGGTCGGCTTGCCGTCCAGCGTGGGCTCTTGGAAGGAGGCACCCTTGGTGGCGTAGTAGCCCACGAGCAGTCGGCTCGTGCCGAGCGGCTGCCCGGCTTGGGCCGGGTCTGCGGTGCCTGCGGCATACGACCCCAGCCCGGTGGCGGGGGCGGTGTTGGTCAGCTTGATGGTGACCGTGGCCGTGGGCTGGGGACCCGGGCAGGCGGACGTATAGGTCACGTCACGCGCCAGGTAGTAGTCGAGCTTGTTGCCGCCTCCGTTGTTGATGACCACCCCGGAGAAGAGTCCATCGGTGTCGTCGAGCAGACCGGCCACCGGGTACTTGGCCAGGAGACCTTGCTCCTTCGCTGACGTGCTGTAGACGAGGAGCCTGCGTTCGTCGATCGCGTTGCCGAGCGCCTTCGCCATTCCGCTGGGATTCGACGGTCCCCGACTCAAAACGTGGTCGGCCACGGCTTTGGCCAGGTCGACGAGGAAGCGCTTGCGCGCGACCTGGTCGTCAAACCGCGAGTAGGCGTCCCTCTCGGAGAGCGCGACGACGTTGTCAGCCGTGACCACGGTCCCGTCCGCCATACGCGCGGGGCCAGCCACCTTGAGGAGCATCGCCAGGGCCGAAGGATCAGTCGCGATGACGCCATCAAGTCTTTCCCCCGCCCTGACCTGCCAGAAGCGAAGCATCAGCTCGGCAGCGTAGGGAAAGTGGGGGCTCACCGTCGCGTTTGCAAAGAAACTGCCGACGGCAGAGCCCTCATAGTGCGAAAGGAAGTCCTCGTCGAATCCGGTGGTAGGCACCTTCATGCCGCCGAAGTCGCTGTCGATGCCGAAGCGCTCGAACGTGACCTTGCCATGGTCTGCCCGCAGGATGGCATAGCCACCCGGCATGCCCCCTAGTCCGCGGGCCTCCGCGTTGTTCTCGAACGCTATCAGGTAGCGCCGGGTGCCTTGCGCCCCGAGCATCGATGGCAGGAGATCGACCGTGTCGCGGGTGGTGCGCAGCTGCCCGGACAGGTCGGTGATCTGTGAAAGCAGCGTCGCCCGGGCGTTGTCAACAGGGCCGACCGAGGTCTCTGGCAGAGCGCGCACCGCGCTCATGATGCGGTCGGTCGCGACCGACGCGTGCGCCAGCGGCTGCTGCGCCGCGACGAGGGGGGCGAGGTCGATGCTGCCGTGCCCCGGCGAGAGCTTGCCGCCGAGCACGTCGTGCTGCGCGGCGCGGAGGTCCGGGAGCACCTCGGCCGCAAGGTCATCAACCGCGCTTGCCGCCCCGCGAACTGTCACGAAGGGACGCCCCAACCACGGGAGCAGGGCCGGCGCGCCCCACACCGGGCCGTCCGTCAGCGAACGAGCCGCCGCCGACTCCCGCTGCACCGTCGCCAAGAGGTCACTGACCCGGGCCGGCGGCGCATCCTTCGCGACGAGGTCCGCCCGGAGCAAACCAACCGCCACCTGCGCGTCGCGCAGGTGGCGGTTGACTTGGTATGCCGTGTAGGCCAGGACGATGCCATAGCCCACGAGCAGTGCAGCGACGGTCACGAGCGCCGCGCGCCAGGGGCGACGCGGCCGACCGTGCCTCACTGATCAGGCAGCAGCGTTGACGTGCTTACGGCGCCGCGTGGCAACCATGAGCGCGCCACCGGCGAGCACGAGTGCCGCGCCGCCGCCGACGACCCCGGCCACGTTGGTGCCGGTCATCGCGAGGCCGCCACCGTTGCCCGTGGTGCTAGACCCGGTGCCGGTGCCCGTCGTGGTGCCGGCACCAGCGCCGTTGCCGTTGCCGTTGCCGCCACCAGCGGGAGCCCCGGTCACGCTGAACCGGGCGCTCTTGATGACGCCGGAGCCGAGGCCGGTCAGGGTGAAGGTGTGGCTGCCGTTCGAGAGGCCGCTCGGCACGGTGAAGGTGCCAGTGACGACACCCTTCGAGTTGGCGGCGTAGGTGCCGACGTGAACGACGACCGAGTGGACGTCGCCCGAGACGCTCTCGCCACCGCGGAAGCCGTCAGCCTGGAAGCTGACCGGCTGACCCGGGCGGACGGTGTTGTCACTGATCGCGGCCTTGCACTGGGCGGGCGGGTAGCCGCCCTCACAGCTCGGGGCCGCATTTGCAGCGCCGGCCCCGCTGATGACGCCACCGGCGAGAACTGCCGACAGGCCGAGGACGGCGAGAGATGCCTTGGTAGCGCGCATAAGAAGTACCCCTAAGTTTGATGGCCAAGTCTGGCGAGCATGATCGTAGCGGAAAACCGGACAGTTGTCCCTTTTGCACCATGCCTGTCCAGATTAGGCGGAAAATCAGTATTACCGCCGGGGACCGAGGGCCCTCTCCTCACGCAGTGCGTCGCCACGTCGTAAGCGTCACATCGGAGCGCCATGTGGCATCACCGACGGCCAACCAGCCGCCGTCCCCAACGACGCTGAGCGAGATCCGGCCAGCTGCGCCAACGAGGGAAGTCTGCACGCACGAGACGCGCTTGGTTGTGCCATCGGTGACTCCTGCGATCTCGACTCCGGTGCAGCCCGGGCCCACTCGCGCGACGTCGACGGTGTCGGCGCCGCTGACCTGGCGCGCGCTGACGGTCAGTGCCCCCTCCACCGTCGCAATGGCCTGCCAGACGGCGCCACCGTCGCCGGAGCGGACGAGTCGCCCATCCGCACAGACCACGACCGCGCTCGTGGCGCTCACGCGGGCGAGGTCGATGACCGCGGCGGTGCCGCACGGGCGGGCGTCGGGTCGCTGTGGCGTGATGACGATGCTCGGATCTCCGCCAGGGACCCGTGACCACCCGCCATCGACAGCGCGCGGGCCTTGCCAGGTGGCGGCGTTGTCACTCGTCGAGTACTCCCCCACCGCGCAACCGCCTTCCTTGGCGCCGATGACGAACCCCCGCGTCGTGGCCACGGGCTGGATGCGTCCGAGGGCCCGGGCTGGGACCGCGCGCTTCGTCCAGGTGCGGCCACCGTCGCCGGTGACGCTGAGGCTTGCGCCGCCGTCCCGACACGAGCCGAGGGTCGCGCGCCAGGCGCGAGTGCCGTCGACGGCCGAGATGAGCTCGGTCAACGGCACCGCCTGCATGGTGAGCTGCACTGCGACCGCGCTCGTCGCGCGCGGTGTGGTGGGCGCCGCCGTGGTGGCAGCGGCGGGAGGAGCCGGAGCCTGCGTCGAGGCTCCCGCAGTATCCGGACGAAAGGCGAGCACGACGAGAAGCACGTCGACGAAGAGCAGTCCCACCAGGCCTACGAGCGCCAAGCGGCCTAGCGATCTGTCCGATATCCACCGCATCACGAGCGTCACTCTACGGACCGACTGGACTGGAACAGCGCATCTCGGACAGACGGCATAAGATGCCATCGACTTATGTGTCGGAATTGTCCGACGGGAGTCGTGTGACCAGGCACGGCCGACGAGAAGAGACGACCACTGTGGAACTGCAGGACTACCTGAACGTCATCCGGAAGCGGTGGATGATCATCGCGGCGTTGACGCTCGTCACGCTCGGCCTCGCTGCCGCGTACACGACGCTTGCGCCGCGGTCGTACGCCGCGACGACGCAGTTCTTCGTGTCCACGTCGGGCGATGAAACTGCTTCGGCGTTGCAGCAGGCAAACACGTTCACGCAGGCGCGCGTGAAGTCCTACTCGCAACTTTTGGACTCGCCCAAGGTTCTCGACCCCGTCATCAAGCAGGTGGGCCTCTCCACGACGGCCGACAAGCTCGCGGAACACGTGACCCCCACCATACCGCTAGACACCGTCATAATCGATGTCAGCGTCACGAGTGACTCCACCGCCAGCGCGCAGCGCATTGCCGCGGCCATCGGCGTCGTCTTCCCACAGACCATTCAGGAGCTCGAACGCAAGGCAAGCCAAGCAAGCCCGGTCAAGGTCACCGTGGTCAAGGAGGCCACCACTGACCCAGTCCCGGTGAGCCCCAAGCCGACTCGCAACCTCGCGCTAGGTCTCGTGTTTGGCCTGCTCCTCGGCTTCGGCGTCGCCCTGCTCCGCGATGTGCTCGACAAGTCGATCAAGTCCCAGCGCGACCTCGAGTCCGTGACCAACGGGACCATCCTCGGCAGCATCGCCTTCGACTCCGACGCGTCGGCGCACCCCCTGATCGTCCAGGTCGACCCGCACTCGAAGCGCGCCGAGGCCTTCCGCTCGCTGCGGACAAACCTGCAGTTCGTCGATGTAGCGAACCCGCCGAAGTCCATAGTCGTCACGTCGTCGCTTCCAGGCGAGGGTAAGTCGACGACGGCCGCGAACCTCGCCCTTAGCCTCGCTGAGACAGGCCTCAAGGTCGTCGTGATCGAGGGCGACCTTCGCCGGCCCCGCCTGCTGGACTACCTCGGCTTCGAGGGGTCGGTAGGGCTGACCGACGTGCTCGTGGGCCGCGTCGAGGTCGACGACGTGCTGCAGCCCTTCGGCCGGACCGGATTGCGTCTGCTCGGCGCTGGCCCGATCCCGCCCAACCCGAGCGAGCTGCTTGGGTCGGCCAACATGGAGCAGCTGGTGGCCGACCTGACGGCGCGCTTCGACTATGTCCTCATCGATGCACCGCCATTACTCCCGGTCACGGACGCGGCGGTTCTCAGTACGATCGTCGACGGCGCCCTGGTAGTCGTCGGTGCGGGCATTGCCCAGCGCGAGCACGCACGTCGTGCGCTTGACTCCCTCGAGCAGGTCAACGGCTCGTTGCTGGGTCTTATTCTCAACCGGGTAAAGGTTAAGGAACTGGGCGCTGGCTACGGCACGTATGAGTACGACTACCGCCCCGAGAGCGAGCGGCAGCGCGCGAAAGACCGGCCAGGTCGGGGTCGCCGGCGCCAAACCGTTCCGGCCGAGGATGTGGGTCCGGTCAACCCCCGTCCGCCGGCAGCCGGAAGCCGCACGGGCGCGGAGTCGGGTCCCTCGGCCACGCCCCCTGCTGGTGCCCCGGTGCGGGCGCCGGTCCCCCAGCAGCCGAATGGGACCAAGCCCGGCTTCCCGGCGGCAGACTCGATCTTCAAATAACCGGTCTCCCAGCCCGTTGTGATTGTGGAGCCGAAGGCCCTTGACCCGAACGGTCAGGGCCTTCGGCGCTTCAGCGGTACGACGCGACCTTCGGGGACCGGGCGAGCGCACCGAGCGTCGTCACAACAACGTCCAGGAACGCGTCGATGCGATCGCACGCCTCGGAAAGCACGCGAGCTGAGGCACCGAAGGGGTCCACGACATCGACCTCCGATAGGTCCCGTGGAGCGATCGTGCCGCGGGCGGCCGCCGCTTCGACAGCGACCTGTGGGAGCCACGGGCTCGACGACGAGATCGGCCGCCACGATTTAGACGAGCTACACAGGTCGGCAAAGTCGCCGAGGGAAAAGATCCGAGTCATCGCGGACGGGCATAAGCGTGCCACCTCGCCGCGATGCGCGCGCGTCATCGTGAGGACGAGCTCGGTCTCCTTAAGCAGTCGTGGGCTCAACGACCGTGCGGCGAACCCTGTAACGTCGGCTCCCCTTCGGCGCAGTTGCTCACTGGTCCCCTGTTCAATCTGCGCACCTACGACCGCCGCTGTCCCCGCGCTAGCCACTGACACCCCCGAGTCGGGCATCAACTGGCGTAGCCGCCTCTCTGCGTATGGCGATCTGCAGATGTTGCCAGTGCAGACGAAAAGTATGCCCCGAGAATCCACGAGCATCATGCCCCCAACCCGTTCTCAGCGTCGTTCGTGAAGGCTCGATCGTAGGCACGCCCAGGTCTGCACGGGCACGATTGCGCATATTCGTGGGCTCTCCTCCGCATGTTGTCAGCCACTCGCGGCTCAACCGCGTCGACGACAGACATCACTTCGAGCAAGCCCGTGTTCCGTGTCCGAGCCTTCCGGCGGCGTTGCTCTACGGGTGCGCCGGTGAGATTCTCATCCGACGATGAGCGGGGTCAGGTCCCGCGGGCGAACGACGGTATCCGCCCGTCCGTCGGTGCCGACCGGCTGGCCTTCTCCCTCGAAGGCCGCCGGCGATGTCAAAGGTCTGGGGTGGCGGGCGCTTGTCGCTGTGGGACTTGGGGCGGGGCCCGAGCACGGCGGACCTTCACCCTCAGGGATGCCTCGGCCTTGGCCACGTTTCATTTCAGCCCCAACGCTCGCAATGGAGCGTACGGTCAAAACATGACAAATCAGACACCCGCTTCGTCCACGGAAGTGCCGTCGTCTGGGCGGCGCCGGGTCATCTCGGGGCTTGGGGGTGGAGCCGCTTTAGTCTTCGCGCACGGTGCTCTGGTCCCGGCGAGGGCCGTGGCCATGCCTTCGGCGTTGCCAAGCCCCGCCGCTGCCATGCCGACGGTAGATTCGATGACTGACCCCGTCCTACACCTGATCCGTCGCGCCACTTTCGGCCCGACGGCGGCGCTGCTCGCCGAGGTCCGGGCGGCGGGGCCGACAGCTTGGCTAGACGCTCAACTTGCGCCACTCACTCAGGTAACCGACACCGCTATGGAGTCAGTTATGACCCGGTGGCCGCGGCTGGGGTGGAAGACGTGGGAAGTGCGGGAGCGCCTTCTGTCCAGCGACACTTGGGCCGTGATGAGCGACCTTCTCGAGTCTCACGTCGCCCGCGCCCTCTTCTCCCGGCGCCAGCTGCTCGAGACGGTGGTCGACTTCTGGACCAACCATCTCGTCATCCCGGTGCCGAGCAGCGAGGTCTGGGACAACTCGCACCTCTTTCAGCGGGATGTCATACGTGCGCACGCGCTTGGGAAGTATTCCGACATGCTTAACGCTGCAGCGCGTCATCCCGCAATGCTAAAGATCCTGGATAACGCCGATAGCACGAGAAAGGCGCCGAACGAGAACTACGGCCGCGAGTTGCTCGAACTGCACACCGTCGGCGTCGGGGAATTCACCGAGGCTGACGTTGCGATGTCGGCGCTTGCACTGACTGGCCTAAGCATCGACTCTGAACAGGGGCTTTACTACTACAAGCCGCAGCGCCGTTATGTCGGCAGCGTAAGAGTTTTAGGCTGGAGTCATACAAACTCCTCGGCAGAAGGCGGGGAAGCCGTTGTCACGGCGTACCTCAACTACCTCGCGAATCATCCCGCCACTGCAAATCGCATAGCGACGAAGCTCGCTACCCGTTACGTCTCCGACACACCTCCGTCGACTCTCGTCGCTAGGCTGGCCCAGACTTATCTCGCCAACGGCACCGCCATGGCACCGGTGCTGCGCGTTCTGTTTCTTTCGCCGGAGTTCGTCTCTTCGGTGGGGCAAAAGATGCGCACACCCTACGAGGACGCGCTGGCCACCGCACGCATTTTGGGGCTAACCCCAGAGCCGGTTCCGGCAAGTGGAACGGCGAGCGACCTCCACTCTTTCGTGTGGTACCTCGGGAGTTTCGGCCAAGCGCCTATGGGTTGGCCAGCGCCGAATGGTTATCCGGACGTCGCCGACGCGTGGGGCGGCGCGTCGAGCATGCTGAACCGTTGGAACTTCCACCTCAGCCTCGCAGGCAACTGGACATTGAAGGCCATGAAGCGTCCGGACCTAACGACGCTTCTGCCATCGCCATTGCCCACGACCTATGGAGCTTTAGTCGACACGCTTGCCGCGAAGCTCTTCATCCAGCTAAGCACCACGCAGCGCGACGCGATCTGCCATTTCGTCGGCTACGCCCCAACCGACGCACTTAAGGCCGGTACAGCCGCCGTCACGTGGCGGTTGCCACACATCATCGCCCTCCTGCTCGACTCCCCGAACTTCGCGATTCGCTGAGGACTCCTAATGCCCCACGCCAAACAGCCTTCTCACACCACACCCGACGAGGGCTGCGGATGTCCTCAAAGCCAGCTGCTGAGTTCGCAAGTCTCGCGCCGCACGTTGCTCGCGGGTGCAGGCGCCCTCGGGGCGCTCGGCGCTGTATTGGGCGCCCCCAGCCCGAGCGTCGCTACTCAACTCGCGTTCACCAGCACCGCGTATACCGGCGACACCATAGTCATACTCAGCCTGCGCGGCGGCTTCGACGGAATGTCCGCGGTCGTCCCAATTGGCGACCCGGCGTACTTCGCCGCTCGGCCCTCCATCGCGATCCCGTCCTCTCGGGCGATAAAACTCGACACGATGTTCGGCTTGCACCCTGCCCTCGCCCCCCTCAAACCCATCTGGGATGCCAGGGGCCTGGCGGTCGTTCACGCCGTCGGTCAAGTAAACCGGACCCGGTCGCACTTCGAGGCAATGACGAGCATGGAGAACGCTGCACCCGGATCAGCTATGCGTAGCGGCTGGCTCGACCGCATGATCGGGCTAAGCGGCCCTGTCTCGACGTTCGCGTCCGCATCGGTCGGCTCTGCTACAACTCCCCCATCGATGATGGGGCCTAACCCCGAGGTAGCGATTCAAACGGTCGATAGCTTCACCCTCTCTGGCGCCGGAGCCGCCGATGAGCAGAGCCGGTGGACGACTGCGCTCAACGCATTGTATGGAGGGGCACCTGCGCCGCTTGCGATACCGGCCGCTGCCACCCTCGCGGCTCTCTCGACGATGGCCTCTCTGAAGGCCAGCGGGTACACCCCTGCCAATGGAGCCTTTTATCCAAAGGGCGCCGTCGGGGATGCGCTGCGCGACCTTGCCCGCCTTATCAAGGCCCGCATAGGACTACGCGCAGCAACCATAGACGTCGGCAACTGGGACATGCATTCCGGCCTCGGCGCCAGCGACGCCGGCTGGATGTTCCGACAACTTACCGAACTTGGTCAGGCCCTCGCCGCGTTCAACCGGGACCTCGGCACGCAGATGGGGGACGTCACCCTTGTGACCCTCAGCGAATTTGGGCGCCGCGTCGCGGAGAACGGCTCGGGTGGCCTCGATCACGGTCACGGCAACGTCGCTTTCGTCATGGGCGGCGGCGTCCGCGGCGGCAAGGTCTTCGGCCGCTGGCCCGGCCTCGCCGCTGGCGACCTGGACAATGGCGACCTCGCCGGCACCACGGACTATCGCACAATCCTCGCCGAGGCCCTCGAGCGGCGCTCCCGAGTCTCATCGTCGACAGTCTTTCCTCTGCTCGGCTCTGAGCGCCTGGAAATCTTCGACGGCAAAGCCTGACGATAGGCCGCGCCGCGCGGCCAGACTCAAAGCGATACATAGCGAGCAGACAATGGCCACTGGCCGCGGGTTGGTGCACTCAAGTCGACGCCCTGCGCGGCGTTGTCGGCATGCACAGACTCGACGCAGCCATGACACCTAACTCGACAGCCTGCGGTGACGGTGGAACCGACGCGAACGTGGGCGGCCGCCCTGGCTGTGGCGTGCTCGCGGTCGGGCATGGCCGCCGGGACCACTCGCGACCGAGGCTTCTCGCTTCAGGCAGTCGACCGCGATCCACTGGCGCAAACGGATCTCTCGTTGCACCGAACCGGCCTGCGGTGGTGACCTTGCATCGAGGTACACGAACTGCTCACCCCTGCGACGCTCACTTCCCGAACCGTGAGGCCGGCCACCGACGCCCTTGCCCGTGACGACACCAACGGTCCGCGCTGGCCCGATACCTCAGTGTCGACTGGTACAGCCTCTGGGACGCCACTGCGGTCGAGCTCACCCGCCGTTCACTCAACCCCAGCAAATGCGCCGGATCGGCATCGACGAAGCCGACGGGCACATCCGACGACCGGCAAGGCCGGCGAGCCGGCTCGGCACGTGACCGGGATGGTCGACGTGACGCGCGACGAGCGCGGAAACCTGCACGCGCGGCTGCTGACCCCGGTCGGGCAGGGAAACCTGGAGCTGGCTGGCTCACGAGCGAACCGCCCCGTTAATCGACGGGCCTGAGCAGACCTCGCTCGCCCCCTTCCGCGGCTACTGGGCTCCTCTGCGGGACGCAGCTAACCGACCGGCAGAGTCGCCGGATCTAGCAGGCCACTCCACAACCCCGCCCGAACGCAAACGACCCCCGGTCCAAGCTCCGCGATGCTGCGCCGCGGGCGAGAACATCTGTCGAACAGGCAACCACCGCAGCAGAGCACCCGTCTACGCCGGGCATTCCCGAATGTACGGTCGACGACCCGGTACTGCTCCGAAGAACTGCGCTGCACGTGCCAAGACTGGCGCCGAGCCGAGGGCAAGAAAATCACCGACGGTCAAGTCCGGGTCGGTGGTGTACGACGTGATCCGTCGAGGTTGTTCGTTTAGAGGTTGATGGCGCCGGCGATCAGGTTGGTGCTCACCTCCTCGGGGTTGTCCTCGCGATCGGTCAGGACGGTGCGGGCGTTCTTCARYGCYTCSAGGCCSAGGTAGCGGCGYTGYTCRGCCCACTCGTCGTGCTGCTCGGCCAGGACSGCYCCGACGAGGCGGATGACGGCCTCGCGGTTCGGGAAGATGCCCACGACGTCGGTGCGSCGGCGGATCTCRCGGTTGAGCCGCTCGTTCGGGTTGTTGGACCAGATCTGSYKCCAGATCTCCTTCGGGAACACGGTGAAGGCGAGGATGTCSGCSCGGGCCAGCTCGAGGTGCTCGGCGACCTGTGGGAGCTTCTCGTACAGGCCCTCGAGGACCCGGTCGAACTGGGCGTTGACGGACTCTGCGTCGGGCTGGTCGTACACGGAGTGCAGCAGCGCCCGGACCCAGCCCCACTGGCTCTTCGGGGTCACGGACATCAGGTTCGCGGCGTAGTGGGTGCGGCACCGCTGCCAGGACGCGGAAGGCAGGGTCGCGCCGATCGCCTCGACCAGGCCGGTGTGTGCGTCGGAGGTCACGAGCGCGACGCCGGACAGGCCGCGGGCGGTCAGGTCCCGGAAGAAGCTGAGCCAGCCAGCGGCGGATTCGGTTGTGGCGGTGTGGATCCCGAGGACCTCGCGGTAGCCGTCGACGTTGACGCCGGTCGCGACCATCACCGCCACCTTGACCACCCGGCCGGCCTCGCGGACCTTCATCGTGAGCGCGTCGGCCGCGACGAACGTGTACGGGCCCTCGTTCAGTGGGCGGGTGCGGAATGCGGCAACCTGCTCGTCGAGGTCCCGGGCCATCTCACTGACCTTCAACTTGGACAGGCCGGTGATCCCGAGGGTCTTGACGAGCTTGTCCATCCGGCGGGTGGATACCCCGAGCAGGTAGCAGGTCGCCACGACCGTGGTCAGGGCCGCCTCGACGCGGCGGTGCCGCTCGAGGAGCCAGTCCGGGAAGAACGTCCCCTCGCGCAGCTTCGGGATCGCGATGTCGAGGGTGCCGGCGCGGGTGTCGAGGTCCCGGCGGCGGTAGCCGTTGCGGCTGTTCGTGCGGTCCGGGGACCGGGTGCCGTACTCCGCGCCGCACCACGCTGTCGGCCTGCGCGGACAGCAGGGCGTTGATGAACGCGCCGAGCAGCTCCCGCATCAGATCAGGGCTGGCCTGCGCCAGCTGCTCGTGCAGAAAGAGGGAAGGGTCGATACTGGTGTTCGCGGTCATCGCGATGCTCCATTCGAGGGTGCTGTGAGAGGTTCACTCGAAGGATCACGCGGTGACCGCATCTGCATGTGCAGGGACACGCTCACCGGTGTCGTCGTACACCAACGCTATGGACTCAACTATCACCGACCATGTCTTCGCGCCCTTTCGGTCTGCCCGAACCCTCGCTCGGCCGCCTAGAGTCACTGGCTGACGCCTTCAAGGCCAAAACTCATCGAGCCGGAAGAAAACGGTTAGGCGCGGCAAGCGAAGGTACTGTTATGCACGTGGAGGTCGTCAGATGGGCAATATGAGTACTTCGAATTTCGGGCGACCTCGACGACTCCCACCGAGCGACACGGCGCCCGTTCCTACATTCAATCTGTAGCCACTTTGCGTGTCCCTGGCAGGAGGGGGCGCCACTACAAGCCTTGCGCCTGCAAACAGCCGGAGCCTAGCGTCCCCTCAGACGCATGCTCAACGCCCTCGCCCTGCTCGGTATGAAGGGCCGAGCGTCCACCAAACGCCGCACCCGCGCCGACCGTTCCTGCACGATCATCTCATTCACTCTCGCAAGTGAGGCATTTGATGACGTAGTTCGCTTGTCAAGCACAGAAACCCCAGCGATTGCAGACTTATGAGCCAGATCCGCCAATTCCGTTGCCCGACCCGTAACCGATGCGACATCTGAGAGAGTCAAAGCCGACACCATAGCGTCCTCAAGACGATCCCACGTTACCCCGTAAGGCATGGGCTCCTCCCACGTCATGGCATACCGATTTACCTTCGCATTATCGAGTGCCACCCGGGGCACGTTGAAAGCCGAGGAGACAATGTTGCCATGCAAGGACGTTCCAACCCACAATGCCGCCCCTGAGATCTCATCAACCTTGTCAAGCGCCGACAGGGAACTCGACCGACAGATGTCAAGACGCGGATTCTCTTGAGACACTAGTCGCACAATCTCAGCATATAGTTCACTAGAATCATGCATTCTAGCGCTTCCAGCTGAGAACAAACGCACCGACATGCCACTCAGCACCTGACTACGCGCGATTGCGCTTGCGACCGTTGATACCCCAAGCCTCAAGACGTCAGCCTCACGAATCTGCAGCAGAGCGTACTTTGTAGTGGACCGCATAGGACTTCTATGTAGTCGAATCGACTGAATTAGGTCGGGCGCCAAAGTGGCCGAGATACCCAAGCCTGAAACAAGCCTCCAGGACGCGAAGTCTCGCACAGACAAGTAATCGGCTTCCCGCAATGCTTGGATCTGCTCGGCCCTAGGCGACCCGACCAAGGCCCCTACCGAGCGCAACCCAACCGAATTAACGATAAGCCTCGTGTCACCAGTGGACTGCATGGCAGACATGCGCGGGAGATAAGCTCCGCTAGATGAATGGAGGCCTGTCACACCCTCTAGGTAACGATTTCTGTCCACTCGGTCCATCGATGCCCAAGAGCCATACGACGCATCATCAGACGTCATTTGATATGCGTACTCCAGGCCTACGCCACCGACCTCGCCACCCACCACCCAAATAGCAGATGGTCGGGATTGAACCACAAAGTCGCGGTACGGAAGAATCGGCCCCAATTCCTTCGATGCGGGGCTGGCAAACGGTCCCGTAAGGGCGGTGGCTCTGCCTGACAGGTACTGGAGAGTATATAAGGCAAAAAGAATATCACCGAAATTGTTGCGCTCAAAAGCACCGATCAGGCCTACCGAACCTTCGTTCTGGGGCTGAACCGTAGAAGTCATTAAATCAATCACCCTTCAATAGGCCAAGAAACATGCCAACGTCCGCCCGCACGGGACGCCAGAACACATACATAGCAAGAGCCACGGCGGCAGCGCCGAAAACTCCACATAGCAATTGCAGGACATGAGAGACGCCAATCTGAGCGCCCACCCATGCGCCCAGCATAAGCGGCAAACACCACGAAACCAATACTCTCAAGAAGTCCCTGAAGAACCCTGCCACCGAGACGCCCGCCGCACGTGCCGCCAACACGACGCTTACTGGCCAAAGAATCGCCCCCCCAGCGGCGGCCCCAAGCGCCACTCCTTCAAGCCCCCAAGGCAACCCGGCCAGGGTCAACAACACCACAACTGGGCTCACCCACAGACTCAGCTTGAGACTGGATAGCGTCGCACCGGAACCTATGAATAGCCATTGCATGCTCCGGCCAAGAGAAACAAAACCCCCTCCGACGGCCAGCAGACGGAGCACCGCCCCGGCACCGCCCCATTTGGGGCCCAGCAGCACCTCGACAAGAGGAGTGGCGAGAACTGCCATCACAAGATAACCAGTAAAAGCAGAGTAGATGAGCCCCAAGTGTCCCGTTCGCGAAAACCGCTGAAGTCGAACGGGATCGGCCCTGACCCTAGATAGAACAGGTACCATCACTCGCTGCAACTGGTCGACGGCTACGCTCCCTGGCGATACTGCAATTTGTTGCAGACGGTCATAAGTTCCCACTTGCGCCACGGGCAAACTGGTTGCAATCAGGGGTATGATTGACAATCTCGACGCTTCCCGGAGGAGAGACACTCCCAGAAGATTGGCTCCGACCTTAAGAACCGGCACAACGTCGGATGACCAATCTCCCGGACGGGTTGGGCGCCAACGAGCGACGCATACGGCAATAACTAACTGCAGCAAGGCTTGGCCCAGTAACTGCGATACGACGGCCTCGAAGACTTGACCGCGAAAAGCAAAATTCAACGCCAGAAGAGTCCCGCACAACTGTGCTGACACATCCGTCAGGCCGAGGGCCACAAAACGAAGTTTAAGAACTAACTCAAGACGAAATTGGCTTTGGATTCCGCTTAGTACCGGCAACAGCGAGGCACACAGCACCAAGGTGCGGAGTTCTTGATCGCCGTAGTAGTGAGCGATTCCCGGCGCCAGCAGTGCCAGTATGCCACCGCACAATATCCCCAGCCCGGTCGTACAGAGAAAAAGCAGAGAACGCGCTCGCGAACTCAAGTTGGGGCTTTGCGCGACGGCCATGGGAATGCCCATGAGCACTATGGCCCCTGCTAGGGTCGCGAATGACACTGCGATGGCCAACCTCCCATAAACCCCGGGGCCGAGAATGCGAGCCAATACAAGCAGTCCAACGAGTTGGACGATCAAGGTAGTCAGCTGGGTAGACACAGTAATGATGCTGCCGCGCGCCGCCGAACGTCCCAACGATGCGGTGCTTACTGGCCCCAGATCCGCGCTCACGCGGTCCCTAACAGTTCACGAGGAGGGTAAACACTTTGCCCTTCCGCGGCGCGCAGACTCCGCAGGATCACAACCGCCGCCAGGCCGAGGAACAGATAGCGGAAATCTCGTATGAGCGCCAATCCAAAGAAACTCATCAGCAGCGTGGACATGAAGATGCATGCCAAGGCAAGGGCCGAAGCAGAACCCAGACGCGACGCTCTAAGGTCGGCTCGGGCCGCAACAAAGCCGAGACAGAGACAGAACACGAGCATGCCCGTGAATCCCCAGTCATAGTAGGGATAGATTAGAAACGTGTACACGTTCGAAATACTTCCATCTTGAGGCCCGGTTCGCACATACGAAAAACCCGGGGGAACTTCGAAAGAGAAACCCAGGCGCTCGATGATGCCGTAGACACCTTGGAATGTCCAAACTCCATGACCGTTCTGTAGGTCCAAGACCGCCTCAGGCCGATCAAAGTACAAAGGGCTTGCAGCCCCCGTGTGGGCCGCCGAAAAATCATCGCTGGCAAACGATGCCCCATTCAGGCCCGCAAGCCCCGCATAAAGGTATGAGACTACAGAGCCCTGTCCGTTGCGATCCGAGACCGCACCCATGGCGCGCAGCGCTGCAGGGACTACCGCAACGGTGGCGACGAGCCCTACCAAAATTCCAAGCGCTACCTTGTCGTGGGCCCTGCTTGTCGAACTTGTCCGCGAGACTAGTCGCCTGTGGTAGACAAAAGAGAAAAGGAAGATTGACACTGCATACAAGAAGGTCGACCTCTCCAAAAGGATCAGACCATACGCAGCCATCAGGAGAAGCGGAAGCATCGCGCTAAGCCAACGACCTGTTGCCGCCAGATACCCCGCAAGGATGAGTGCAACGGCTCCTACAAACAGGACGTATCCCAGGAGGGCAATGCTGAAACCGCCATCACTGAAGCCACCTTGTGTCTCTAGGCTGCGATCCGACAGGTAGCCCTGCCTGAACCTCAAGCCGTCGGACCCAAACAGAATCCCTTGAATCCCGCCACTGCGGGCAAGCGTAGGCCAGACTTTTGCGATTTGGAGGGCGACATATGCGAAGAGCATAAGACATAGAATCGAGTAGCTCTTACGGAATCGATCTTCATCATATTTGAGGTGGCCTCGTACAGACGAAGGACGACTGTGTGTCCTAGTCGAAACTTGGTGCATGCCGAAGAAAATTCCGGTCCCAGTTGCAAAGAGGCCAGGCAGGATAAAGCTCAATGATACGTCCGTGAGGGGATAGAGCGAGTCACCGGCGAGTTGGTAAGATATTGCTACCGCAAGCCAAATACCAAAGAAGATACTCATCGGGTTGAGGCGGTGGTGCCCCATCCGCAGCCCGAAGCAAAGCCCGACCACGCAGGCCGTAATTAGGAAAATCAAGGTGAAGGGCTCGATTCAATGTGATGCCCCGGTCGATGTCTCATTGGATCGGGCATTTGATCACGTTCGATGATCCGCCCAGGGACTCCCACCACAGTCGAGTGAGGGGGCGCGTCACACAGGCATACAGCATTCGCCCCGACGGCAACACCATCGCCTATCTGCACACGCCCCACGACTCGAGCTCCAGCTCCGATCAGCACATCCGCGCCTATCCGCGGTGACTCACGCATAGCATCATCGTTAGGGCGCTTGGTGCCAATAGTGACGCCCTGCTGAACATCACACCTTGGGCCAATGACGACTCCCGGCCCTATCACTACACCTTGGGGATGGTAGAGACGCAGACCGGCTCCTATGGACGCCCGCCAAGATATGTCGGCGCCGGTCAGGAACTGATTGAACTGCTTTAGCGCATCTCCAACAAACGGAACTCTCAATCCAGCGGTCTGGGAAAGCCGAAAGAGCAGCACGCTGACTCCACTTGCCCGAGTACAGCCCTTCAGCAAGGCCAACACGGTCGCAGCCATTCCAACCCGTCGAGGATAAAGATCCTGCAGGACCCCTCCGTTCACTTCACCATCTCCCATTCCCCGCGCCACTCGGCAAGCTGAAGAACATCTGCACGTCTAACTCCTCGTTTTCCTCGCAGGCCATCGGCAACAGCCGCCAGAAAGCGCATTAACTGGTGACGATTGCGACGCGGCCAGTGAGCAGCAATGGAAGCCACGCTGTACGTGATCATGTTGATAAGCAATCGCGCTTGAGAAATTGTGCCGTGGGCGCGCGCCCTTTCAGTATCGAAGGCTGTGCGATTCCGTACTGAGTAGTATTGTCTTATGGAATTCTCGGAAAACACAAGGTTGGGTCGCGACTGATCATGGGCGTGCCATTTTGCCTCTTGATCCTCAACGAAAGCGTCCGGGACCAACAGTATCGGGATTCCGGCTCGAGTGAATCTATACGTATATTCGGTGTCGTCTTCATAAAGCACCAGGGAAGCGTCAGGCACCCCCACAACCTGCAGCAACGACGCCTTGAATAGGAGACCCCCGTAAGGAGCATAGGGTATCTGGCGAGGCAATGCGGAATCAGACAACTTCTTGTAGTCGCCTCTTATTCGCTGAATCACGTCGAAAGAAAGAAAACTACCGGGTACTGGAAAGGGCGCCCCCTTTGAGGCACGCTCCAGATGAGGCTCGGATCTCATCGATAGAACTGCGGATGAATCGTGCTGCTTGGCCGCGATGAGCAGCCTTGACAGAGTGTCGGGATCGCACGAGTTGTCGTCATCAAGACACCAAATCCATTGTGCTCTGCCGTGGCGAGCAAGCCATGTAAGCCCGGCTGCGTACCCGCCGGCGCTCCCCGTGTTTCGGGAAATCTGAAGAAAGTCGATAGGTATGCCCCAATTACTGCGGAGGAGGTGCGTCAAGTCACCGCAGGGTCCGTTGATGATCACCAAAGCACTGGATGCGCCGGATCCTATCGCGTCATTCAGCGTTTGCTCGAGGAATTCGCCGCGATCCCCGTAAGTGACCGTCAGCATTGCAACACTATTATCCATGGGCGAAATTTCCTCGCAATGAGGCTTCGAGCGCTGTACTAGCGTCGACGAACTCTGCGTCGCTTAGGCGCTCATACTTTTGCGCCACGATCTTGTCGTCCATCATCATTCCAAGTAGCGCCCTCTGAGCAATGTATTTCACTGTTGCCTGCGACAACAAGGAGGCGCGCTCCAGGACATTTTCAGAGTAAGTTGTCAATACTCGGCAATTGTCTTCGTGAGTCTTCTTGACTTTTTCCCGGTTGATAACTTGCGCAATTCGGTAGAAGAGTAGCGCATCCGGGAGTTTGAAGAAGCGAGACGTTTGCCAGGTTCTAAGCCAAAGTTCCTTGTCCTCAGCACGACCGATCGAGGCGTCGTAAGGATTGCTCCTGAACCACTCTGTGCGCCCCATTACGGTTGGGTGACTAAAAGCATTGCTTTTGAGGTACCCTCTTCTATCGGTTGGTAGTACGCCCTCGCGATAACGACCGAGCAGTTCACCCTTGTCATTGATGGCAAAGGCTCGTGAACCAACAACGTCATGTTTTCCATTGATGAGCTCAAGTAAGCTCAACTGGAGGCGATCCGGGTGCATAACGTCGTCAGCGTCCATTCGGCAGAGAAACTCCGCCTCAGCGTGGCGACTGATCCGGTTCAAGGAGTACGCGAGGCCGCGCTTGGTGCCATTCGACAACACACGCACCTTTGAGTCTTGGAGCACGCAGGGCGGCACATCTTTTAGACCATCTTCGGGGCCATCGAGAACGAGAATGAGCTGCCAATCAAGCATTGTCTGTGCGTACACAGACCGGATCGCCTGAGACGTAAGTTCATCCCAAGCCAAGAAAGCTATGCCGACGGTTACAAGCGGTGCCATAGCTTCACCCTCTTGCCACTCGGCTTAGTTCGCTCACTTCTTCATAGACTTGGGTTAACTGGTTTCCCAGCATGGATGCATCTACCTCCATTTGCAGGCCACAGTCAGCCGGCCCGGAGGCGTTGAACCTTGCCTCTTCAAGAATTCCAAGGATGACCTCGATCCCTTCCGCCGCGGTGGAGATCTTGGCTGCGTTAATGTCTCTTGTCGAATCTGTTTCGCGGACAACTATTGGACAGCCAACGTGGGCCGCGTCTAAGACGCTCAGTGGAGAGCCTTCATAAAGCGCTGAATGAAAATAGACAGCAGAAGTTGCCAGCAGTTCCGCGAGTCGCCGCTCCCCCAGCCAACCTGTGACCAGGACGCCGGCCCTCTCGAGGTGAGCTTTGAGACTCGCGTCTCCGTCTCCGGCCCACACGAAGGACGCTGAAGCATCTTTGGCGCGAACACCGCTCGCGACTTCTGCAAAGAAGGTAGGGTCCTTTTGCGGGACTACGCGCCCCACCATGACTACACGCGAACTATATCCCGGTCGCCAAGAGTCCTTGTAATGCTCCGGCAATGTTGGAACATTGGATATCCGGCTCGATGTCGCTCCAGGATGCATGCCTTTAACAAGGCTGTCTTCGTGTGCGCTTAGAGTCAGGTAGTGCGTGGGGAATCGCGCTAGGAACTGTTCGGCGCCACGCGCAACCATCGCGGATACCCGTGAGAGAGACGGGTTCAGGAAGTAGAAGGCGTGCGGCTGATAGAGAACTGTCCGCCGCGGAAGCGCTAGACGGGCGTGCATTCCGGCCCAACTTGAATGCGCATGAACGACATGGGGTCTCGATTCCTTGACTGCACTGCGTATTTCCGATACACGGCCCATGCCGCTAGACTTGAAGATTCCAGTTTTGGCAGTGGGCAAGTCTATTCTTACGTGCTCTTGATCTTCCCCTGAAATCAAGGCGACGTGTTCGAGGTCTGGGGTGGCTTCAACATAGGACCTGAGGGCGCGCCGAACACCGCCGGAATAGCACTCGACAATGTGGAGAATACGCACATGTTTCCTTGAATTGGGTTTGTGATTTTGAATCATACTCAGCTTGTAGGGCATTGCGCTTGCCTAAAAAGCAATAGTGCGTCGCTGACATTCACGCCTGAAACTTAGTATGCTCCTCGGCCCTGCAAGACAGCAAAGATCGTCCGCCACACAAGAACTAGGTCCAAGGATAAAGACCAATTCTCTACATAGTAGAGGTCCATGCGGACAGCTTCATCCCACTCGACGTCATTCCTTCCGCTGACCTGCCACATCCCTGTCATCCCGGGCTTTGTCTTAAGCCTCCGCGCGTGCATCGCGCTGTAAGTGCTCACCTCTTGCGGGCGTTGTGGCCGGGGCCCGACCAAACTCATATCGCCTAATAGAACGTTTATGAGCTGGGGCAATTCATCCAAGGACCATGTCCTCAGGAATTGCCCAATGGGGGTTACGCGCGCATCATCCTTGATTTTCACCAGAGGCGGCAAGAAACCGTTCTCCTCCGCCATCTTCACCAGATGCGCGTCAGCTCCGTCGGCCATGGAGCGGAACTTCCAGATCTCAAACTCTTGGCCGTTGAGACCAACACGCGTCTGGCGGAAAAAGACTGGTCCTGGGCTCGTGACCTTTACGGCTATCGCGATGACTGCGAACAGTGGAGCGAGCAGTACAAGTGCCAGCGAAGCGCAGACCTTATCGAAGATGTCCTTGACCGTGCGCATTGCCCCGTCATACCGAGGCCCTTCTACGTAGAGCAGAGGCAGGCCTTCTATCGGCCGTGTGTGCACTCTGGGTCCAGCGATCCCGCTAAGTGACGGCGCGAGGATTAGGTCAGCGCCGACAGTCTCTAGAGACCACATGAGTTGGCTTAGTTCCGCTGGCGACAAGTGGGCAGACGCGGACACGACCACCGCATCGATTTGGTGTTCGCTCGCCAGATAGGTGACCTCTTCAGCCAAGGTGGCTCGGTTCTGCACGGAAACCTGTCCGGCAACGAGAAGTCCGGAAGCCCGGGCCGCGGCCACATGGTCGGCCAAGCGACCGATCTCGTCCGGGGACTCGATGGTGAGGACCCTTGACGACGCCAATCCCTTGACCCTCATTCGTACCAGTCGGCGACGCCAGATCCATCGTGTGGCAAGTAGGGCAACTACTCCGAGTGGGAGGGAGATGACTACGTAGCCGCGGCCGACGGCATACTGCAAGAAGTAGGCAACGAATCCCAAGCCGCCCAGCATCCATACCATGCCCGACAGTACGCGGCGGTACTCTTCGGCCCCCGAGCCCAGCACGCGCTTGTCCCGCGACCCGTTGAGGCCGAGTACGGCGGTCCACGCCAGGGCGATTAGTAGGCTCAACATCCAGTAGGAGGTGGTGCCCTCCGGCTTGGCTCCCTCCTTCACTACGTCCATGCTGGCATTCGGGAGCCCGACCATCTGTGCCACGACCGCAGCAGCGAAGGCGGCCCCGAAGTCTGACAGGGTCAGCCGGACACGCTCCGAGTGTGCCCAACGGTGACGGGCACGAAATCGCGGAAGCGCTATCTCCGGACTCTCGAGCATTCGACTGCTCAACTGACTCATGACCCCTGACTCCTAAGCCCCTGTGCCCTGGAGGGCGTCCGCTGGCCCGTCCCAGGCATCGCGATACGCCTCCGGGCGGCAGATATGGTGGTTTGCCGTCCTATCATCGCATACGTCTGTTACATGGATACTGCGTCAAGCTCTGCGCGTTTGGGGCTCGTCGCAACCTTCGACGCGAGTGGCGACGCTTAAACTGGCCGAGCAGTGCTCCACTACGCTGCGGGCACCGGGAGCCTCCCGGACGGTACGGCCTCGACGTCCCTGCTGGAGGAGCCCCGATGTACACGCCCAAGATGAGCTCGCGCCTCGCCGTCGAGGCGCTCGGGACCTTCTGGCTCGTCTTCATCGGCTGCGGTTCGGCCGTTTTCAACGCCAAGTTCGCCGTCCAGGCCCTCGACGGGCAGTCGGTCCAGCTCGGCATCGGCCACCTCGGCGTCGCGATCGCCTTCGGGCTTGCCGTCACGACCATGGCCTACGCCGTCGGGCACGTCTCCGGGGCGCACTTCAACCCGGCCGTCACCATCGGCATCGCCGTCGCAAAGCGCTTCGAGTGGCGCGAGGTGCCGGCCTACGTCGGCGCCCAGGTCGTCGGGGGCCTGCTGGCCGGTGCCGCGCTCGCCGGGCTGCTCTCCTCGACGGGACGCCCGGTCATCGGCAACCTCGCGGCCAACGGCTACGGCGCCCACTCCCCCGGCGGCTTCGCGCTCGGCGGCGTGCTCATCGTCGAGGCGCTCGTCACCGCCTTCTTCGTCTACATCATCCTCGGCGCGACCAAGGACGACGCCCCCCAGGGCTTCGCCCCGCTCGCCATCGGGTTCGGCCTGCTGCTCGGCCACCTCGTCGCCATCCCGATCAGCAACGCCTCGCTCAACCCGGCCCGCTCGACGGCCGTCGCCTTCTTCAGCGGCAACGGTGCGGTCGGCCAGCTTTGGGCCTTCTGGGTCGCCCCGATCGTCGGCGGCCTCATCGCCGGTGCGACGTACGCGTGGATCACCGGCGAACAGCGCGAGAACCTCGACATCAGCGGCTCGACCGACACCGTCTCCAACGCCGCCGTCGACGCCGAGGGCCGCCCGATCCTCGACGACTAAACACCGACGATCTGAAGACTCAGGCTCCATTTCTCTCAGATGAAGTTATGATCTTCAGATGGCAGA
Source organism: Terrabacter sp. 2YAF2 (assembly GCF_052114705.1). Lineage (NCBI taxonomy): Bacteria > Bacillati > Actinomycetota > Actinomycetes > Micrococcales > Intrasporangiaceae > Terrabacter > Terrabacter sp. 2YAF2. The sequence goes on along the minus strand of NZ_JBFRFG010000002.1, from coordinate 225,090 downwards.
ACTGAAGGTCAAGCCTTCACCGGTGGCGCTCATCGGCGACATCGTCGAGTCCCGGACCCACCGCGAGCGCCAGGCGCTGCACGAGGCGTTCCAGGCCGCCGTCGGGCGCGCCAACGCCGAGGTGCCGATCACCGACCCCGCCGTCATCACGGTCGGCGACGAGTTCCAGGGCGTCTACCCCACCCTCGGCGCGGCGCTGCGGGCCAGCTTCGTCGTCCGGACCGAGCTCTTCCCGCGCGCCGACATCCGCTTCGGTCTCGGCCGCGGGGACGTGACGACCCTCGACCCGGTGCGCGGCATCCACGACGGCCCCGCCTACTGGGCCGCCCGCGAGGCGATCACCCTGGCGGAGGACCGCGCCCAGCGAGCACAGACGCGGACGTCGCGGACGGCATACGTCGCCCCGGACGAGCCGCCGGCCACCGTGGCGGCCGTGCGGGCCGCGCTCGACTGTCTGGACTTCATGGTTGGCTCCATGTCGACCACCTCACGCGCCATCCTCGGAGGACTCATGCACGGCCTCGCCCAGCACGACGTCGCCGAGCGGGTCGGGATCAGCCCGTCCGCGGTGTCGCAGCGGGTGCGGCGCGACGGCATCGGGATCGCCCTCGAGGCGATGGCGACGCTCGGGGACCTGCCGTGACGTGGCTGTCCATCGTCCTCGCCGGCATCGGGGTCGGCGACATCCTCCGGTCGACGTCCTGGCGGCACGGGCGCGTCGCCGGGCACGTGGCCGCACCGGCCGTCATCGTCGGGCTCGGCCTGCTCGCCGGGATGCACGCCTGGCCCGACCTGATCGCACTCGTCCTCGCTGCCGCCGCCGGCGCGGCCTGGGCCGAGCTGTCCCGGCGCACGCAGATGACCGGGCAGGGGGCGCTGGCTCCGCTGGCCGTCTTCGCCGCGATCGTCGTCGGGCTCCTCGCCTTCTCCGGAGCCGCGTCCCCGGCGGGCGGAGCCCTCGCGACGTGGCTGGTCTGGGCCGACCTGCCCGGGCACGGTCCGCTGCCCGCGGCCCGGGTGCTGCTGCTGACCGGGCTCGTGCTCTTCAACGTCGCGACGGGCAACATCATCGTGCGCCTCGTGCTGCTCACCATCGGGGCCCTGCGACCCTCCGACGTCACGAAGGCCAACGCCGCCGCGGCCGCCGCCGCGGCCCTGACCGGCAGTGCCGCTCCCCCGACGTCCGGACAGCCCTCCGACCGGCTCAAGGGCGGTCGGCTGCTCGGGCCCATGGAACGCCTCGTCATCCTCGGGCTCGGTGTCGCCGGGCAGTTCGGGGCGGCCGGGCTCGTCATCGCCGCCAAGGGGCTGCTCCGCTTCCCCGAGATCCAGGCCGCCGCCCGCAATGGCAACGGCGGCCCCGCCGCCGCGGCCAACGGCTCCTACGCCGGTGGGCCCGCCGGCATCGACGACATCACCGAGTACTTCCTCGTCGGCAGCTTCGTCAGCTGGCTCATCGCCCTCGGCTCCCTCGCGCTGACCGTCTGAGAACGCCACCCACGACGGTCCGCGTGATCGTCGTCACGCCGCGCGTCACGGCATACGCCAGCGTCGCCGGTGAGCACGCCCACCCGTCCAGACGGGCCCGCACGCACTGATAGCGTCGGAGCGTCCAGCGAGTCACCGACGTGAAGGGCCTTCCTGTGAGCACTACCCCCGTCAAGGTCGCCGTCACCGGCGCCGCCGGCCAGATCGGCTACAGCCTCCTGTTCCGCATCGCGAGCGGTGCCCTGCTCGGGCCCGACACCCCGGTGGAGCTGCGCCTGCTCGAGGTCACCCCCGCGCTCAAGGCGCTCGAGGGCGTCGTCATGGAGCTCGACGACTGCGCGTTCCCGACGCTCGCCGGCGTGCAGATCGGCGACGACGCGTCGCAGGTCTTCGACGGCGCGAACCTCGCGATGCTCGTCGGGGCCATGCCGCGCAAGGAGGGCATGGACCGTGCCGACCTCCTCTCGGCCAACGGCAAGATCTTCACCGGCCAGGGCAAGGCGCTCAACGACGCCGCCGCCGACGACATCAAGGTGCTCGTCACCGGCAACCCCGCCAACACCAACGCGCTCATCGCCATGACGAACGCCCCCGACATCCCCAACGAGCGCTTCAACGCCCTGACGCGCCTGGACCACAACCGCGCCAAGACCCAGCTCGCCAAGAAGCTCGGCGTGCCGGTCACCGAGATCAGCAACCTCGCGATCTGGGGCAACCACGACGACTCGATGTATCCCGACCTCTACAACACGAAGGTCGGCGGCAAGATCGCGGCCGACCTCGTCGACGAGTCCTGGATCACCGAGGAGTTCATCCCGACCGTCGCCAAGCGCGGTGGCGCCATCATCGCCGCCCGCGGCCTGTCGTCGGCGGCCTCCGCGGCCAACGCGACGATCGACCACATGCGCGACTGGGTGCTCGGCACCAACGACTGGGTGTCGATGTCGGTCCCGTCCGACGGCTCCTACGGCGTCACCGAGGGCATCGTCTCCTCGTTCCCGTGCACGGTGAAGGACGGCGCCTACGAGATCGTCCAGGGCATCGAGCTCTCCGACTTCTCCCGCGAGCGCATCCAGGCCTCCGTCGCCCGCCTCGAGGGCGAGCGCGACGCGGTCAAGGAGCTCGGTCTCATCTGAGTCCTCTGCACGTCGAGAGGCGCCGGTCACCGTGGGGTGGCCGGCGCCTCTTGCGTATGCCGTCTGAGCGGCCCCGACAGCGCAGGGAGGTCCGAGTCGACGCCCATGACGCGTCCGCGGGCATAGATCCGCGGGCAAGGATGCGAGTGCGCGCTCCCTAGAGCGGTGACGGCAGGTCAAACTCGGCCGCGGTCTTGGTGAGCCGTCTCATGGTGCCAGTGTCCACAAGTGCACTCAGGGGCACCGCCAGCCTCGCACTCTCATTTCGAGTGGGCTCCAGCTCCCTCGACCACGGCACCGCGAACCATGGCTTGGGCCACACCGAGAGGAAGGCACAGATGGCGATGTCGGTCGAATACGCGGCGCATGCGGCGTGGATCAGGGCCATCACCGCTCGTTGATCAAGCTCCTCGACCAATTTCCACACATCAAGGGCGAAAGCTTCGGCGGCCAGAACCTGCTGTCCACCAAAATCGTCCGCTGCACGGAGCGGCACTTCGTGGATTCCTGTGCTCTCGTAGCGCCCAGCGCTCGTCGCAGCGTGACCCCTCAAGATCTGGAGTTCCGCAAACGTCATCGGGTAGGTGACGACGAAAGCGGTGGTAGCCACCAACTGCCCATTGCCGACGCCAAGCACGCTCCCAGGTCCTCGTTCGTTGCTCACGTAGACCGACGTAGGCACCGCCTGATCTGGGGACAGCTCCAGGCCAACCTCCTCTCGAAGCTCCCGGCACACGGCCTTGGCGACATCGACGTACCCGTCACTATCCTCGTCACCCCGCCAGCCACCGACCGACAGGTTGACCACACCACCTCCCAGGATGCTCAACACCCCGGCCCCATTTCGTGTCCCCTTGGACCGCCGGGTGAGGACTACCGACTGCCGAGGCTTCCCCTCCTCTTTCTCGTAGCAGAGCGTGAGGGAGGCAAAGGTTGTCAACAAACACGACCTCCGCTCTCCAGGCGCGTCCCTCCGCGCCGAGGCGTCATCACCAGACAGCGTCCAAGACGGCGTAGCGACCAATGCTTCATCAGCCGTCAGCCCCTTGCAGCGCCGGTTGGGCATGCCGGCCACGTCCGTCTCGGTGGACGCATAGCAGGTCTCTGCTGTCAGCAAGAGAAAGTCGATGCCCTCTGCGCGCTCGTCCTGCACCAGAGCCACTCCTTGGAGGTCGACAACACGTCCGTCGAAGTCTCCCGCCCTGGACTTGGGCTGGTTGCTGAGCGCTTGGCCCCACCGGCAGGGATCTGACCCCTCGCCGAGCCGCCGAGGGTCCAGGGCAGGCGACTCGCCGAGCCGCCGAGGGCCCAAGGCATGCGACTCGCCGAGCCGCCGAGGGCCCAAGGCATGCGACTGGCCGAAGCGGCGCGAATCCGGCATCGTCGGTGCGTGCCAGGCTCGCGTTGACCTCGCCGCCCCGGTGCGGCTCTGTGAAGCGTCCGCAAGAACCAAGGTCCCGGTCAAGAGCGTCAAGACATCGGACAGCAACACGGGCTGCTTGCCAGCGATAGGCACCCTGCGAAGGACTTCAAGGGGCACTACTTCGTAATAGAGGTAATCCTCAAAGGCTTCTGCCAAAGCCGCGCTGGCATCGGACAGAACGCGCGCTCGTTCCGGGGCAAGCAGCCGCGCCATAAGCCCGTTGCGCAAACCAACAGACGCGTCTAGAAGCCACCGGCGGCGCAAGTCGGCATCCCACGGCCATTCTCTCCCGGCACCCCTCTCAGCGGAGTAGAGCACATCACCCAGCACGCTGCCTGGAGCACGCTGCCCGTTGCGGACAGCCTCGAACAGTGAGTGGATCTGGGCCTCCCGCTCTTCGCGACGGGCAGCAACGCGACGTTTCCAGACAGCCAGCAACGCAACGACACGCAGGAGGCGTCTCGTTGGGCGGCCATGGTGGAACGATGCGGCCAAGGCGCGGACCAAAGCCTTCCGCTCTTTACTCTTCCCATCGACGTGGCGCCTCCATGCCGCCTTGAAGGGAGCACGCAGAAGACGGCGTTCCAGCAACGCACCACTGGTGAGCACGAAGGCTGAGACTGCCGCGACGCTCAGGAGAACCGCGAAGAACGAGTCCAAGAGCTGAAGGGCCGTCGAGAAAGACTCGAACGGCAATCTCCCAAACAATACCGCGAGGGCCACTACCAACAGCCCACCGGCCAACACCAGGAGGATTCGCTTCATGCGCTAAACATAGAGGCCCCAATAGATATCTCGAGCAAGGCCGATATCGTGCGAGCGTTCGTCTGGCCCCGGTAGACGGCAAAACGATCCAACGCCAGGACGGGCGGTCAGCGGGTCGCGGTGCGGGCGGGGGGCAGGCGTTCGGGGTCGTCGGGCCGGAGGTTGACCGTCGCCGAGGCGATGAGGATGCCAAGGGCGAGGCCGACGAGGCAGACGACGTCGATGGTTCGCGAGCGGACCGTGAGGCCGCCGGCCCGGCGCGCGGGCCGGGCCACGGTCCGGATCACGGCGCCGACGAGCAGGGCGAGGGCGACGACTCGCCCACCCCAGCGCACGTCGAGGAAGGCCATGAGCAGCACGCCGGCGGCGGCGGCCCCGGCGACGAGGTACCACCAGCTGAGGACGACGAAGCCGCTACCCCGCCACTGCATCCGGCGCTGCTCAGGCGCCGGGCGCGACCGAGGCCTCGGCCGCCTCGACGATGTTGGTCAGCAGCAGCGCCCGGGTCATCGGGCCGACACCGCCCGGGTTGGGGCTGACCCAGCCGGCGACCTCTGCGACGTCGGGCGCGACGTCACCGGCGATCTTGCCGTCGACGCGGCTCACGCCGACGTCGAGCACGGCCGCGCCGGGCTTGACCATGTCCTTGGTGACGATGCCGGGCACGCCGGCCGCCGCGATGACGATGTCGGCCTGGCGCACCTCGGCGGCGAGGTCCTTGGTGCCGGTGTGGCAGAGCGTCACGGTAGCGTTCTCGCTCTTGCGGGTGAGGATGAGCCCGAGCGGGCGGCCCACGGTGAGGCCACGGCCGATGACGACGACCTTGGCGCCGGCGATCTGCACGTCGTGGCGGCGGAGCAGCTCGATGCAGCCCATCGGCGTGCACGGCAGCGGGGCCGGCTTGCCGAGAGCGAGCCAGCCGAGGTTCATCGGGTGCAGGCCGTCCACGTCCTTGCTCGGGTCGACCCGCGACAGCAAGGCCATCTCGTCGAGTCCGGTCGGCTGCTGGACGAGGAAGCCGGTGCACGCCGGGTCGGCGTTGAGCTCGTCGATGACGGCCTCGACCTCCGCCTGGGTCGCCGTCGCCGGCAGGTCGCGGCGCAGGCTCGTGATGCCGATCTCGGCGCAGTCCTTGTGCTTGGCGTTGACGTACCAGTGGCTGCCCGGGTCGTCGCCGACGAGGACGGTGCCGAGACCCGGCACGACCCCCTGCTCGCGCAGGCGGGCGACCCGCTGGGTCAGCTCCACCTTGATCGCCTGGAGGGTGGCCTTGCCGTCGAGGATCTGTGCCGTCACGGTGGACATCCTGCCATCTCGGCCCGTGACCGCCCGTCAGGTCAGGTCGGCGAGAGCGACCTTCGGGTCGGCGAGGCGGCCGCGGTCGACGACTGTCTTGTCGCGCACCAGGCGCTGGACGTCGTCGATGGTGTCCCAGACGTTGACGTGCATGCCGGCCAGCACGCGTACGCCCTCCCCCTCGGGCACGACCCAGAACGCCATGAACTCGTTGCTCGACGGCTCACCCCGCAACAGCACCTCCGCGCCGCTCCCGCGGGGGACGTAGCCGGCATACTCCAGCCCGATGTCGTACTGGTCGGAGAAGAAGAAGGGGATCGGGTCGTAGGTGACGTCCTGGCCGGCCATGGAGCGGCCCGCGGCGAGCCCGCCGTCGTTCGCGTTGGCCCAGTGCTCGACGCGGACGTTGGTGCCGAGCGTGGTGCTGCGCCAGTTCGCGACGTCACCGGCGGCCCACACGCCCTCGGCCGACGTGCGCAGCGCGGGGTCGGCGACGATGCCGTTGTCCGTCGTGATGCCGGCGCCCTCGGCGAGACCGGTGTTCGGGGTGATGCCGACTCCGACGACGACCGCGTCGGCCGGCACCGTGTCGCCGGACTTCGTGACGACGCCGGTCACCGACGTGTCGCCCTCGATGCGCTCGACGCCCTCACCGAAACGGAACTCGACCCCGTGACCCCGGTGGAGGTCGGCGAACCAGCCACCGACCTGCTCCCCCATGACCGCGACGAGCGGGGCGGACTGCGGCTCGATGACGGTGACGGTGCAGCCCGCGTCACGGGCGGCGGCGGCGACCTCGAGGCCGATCCAGCCGGCGCCGACGATGACGATGCGGGCGCCGTCGGCGAAGCGGGCCTTCAGCGCCTCGGACTCCTGCATCTCCCGGAGGTAGAGCACCCCGTCGAGGTCGGCGCCCGGCACGTCGAGGGCGCGGGGGGTGGAACCAGTCGCGATGAGCAGCTTGTCGTAGGAGAGGGTTTCGCCGTCGGCGAGGGTGAGCGTGTGCTGCTCGGCGTCGAGGGAGGTGGCCGGGTTGCCGAGGCGCAGCTCGACGCCCTGCTCGAAGTACCAGTCGCGGTCGTGCGTGAACGCCGTCTCCATCTCGTCCTCGCCCTTGAGCACCGCCTTGGACAGCGGCGGCCGCTCGTAGGGCAGCCGGTTCTCCTCGGCCACGAGGACGATCATGCCGTCGCTGTCGCTCTCCCGGATGCCCTCGACGGCCTTCGCCGCCGCCAGCCCACCGCCGACGATGACGTATGCCGTGCGCCCCTGCTGTCCGCCCGTGTCAGTGCTCATGTGCACACCTTCACACGCGCGTCAGCCCCCGTCGAGTGCGGAGCGGTGACGTAGCGGTTCGGCACGGTCACCCGGCGGGGAGGTTGGGTCTGGGTGGCTACGTCAGTGCTGCGTGGGGTGCAGCAGTGACGTAGCGGCTCGGGATGGTCACCTGGCGGGTGGTGGGGGTGCGGCGGCTACGTCAGTGCTCCGGTGGGTGGGGCAGTGACGTAGCGCGCCGTCGATGACCTGACTCAGGTGGCCGTCTTGGCGCGAATCTGGCGTGGAGAGGCCGTCGAGACCCGCTCACGCCCGGGTCGAGGTATGCCGTCGCGCCGGGACGCGAGCGATCACCTCGACCCGCAGCCCCTTCCTGAGCAACGGAGGTCAGGAGGTCCAGGCGCGCCAGAGCGCGGCGTACTCCCCGTTCCGCTCGACGAGCTCGTCGTGGCTGCCGAGCTCGGCCACGCGTCCGTCGATGACGACCGCGATCCGGTCGGCGTCGTGCGCGGTGTGCAGCCGGTGCGCGATCGCGACGACGGTGCGGCCCGTGAGCAGCGCGTTCATGGAGCCCTCGAGGTGCCGGGCCGTGCGCGGGTCGATGAGCGAGGTCGCCTCGTCGAGGACGATCGTGTGCGGGTCGGCGAGGATGAGCCGGGCGAGCGCGATCTGCTGAGCGCGCCCCGGGGTCAGCACCTGGTGGCCCGAGCCGAGCTTCGTGTCGAGCCCCTCTGGGAGGCGCTCGACCCAGTCGAGGGCGTCGACCGCGCGGAGCGCCGCACGGACCTGGTCGTCGGTCGAGCCCTCCCGCGCGAGCACGACGTTGTCGCGCACCGAGCCGATGAAGACGTGGTGCTCCTGGGTGACGAGCGCGACCTCGGCGCGCAGCTGGTCGAGCGGCAGCGACGTCAGCTCGACCCCACCAACGGTCACCGACCCGGTGCGCGGGCCGTGGATGCCCGACAGCAGCCGACCCAGCGTCGACTTGCCGGAGCCGCTCGGGCCCACGATGGCGAGGCGCTCGCCGGTGCCCAGGTGGAGGTCGATGCCGTGCAGCACGTCGTGGTCGGCGCGGTAGGCGTAGCGCAGGTCGGTGCCCACCAGCTCGGATCCGGTCGGCCGCCCGTTGCCGGCCTCACGGTCCGCCGGCACGGTCGCGATGCCGAGCAGGCGCGTCGTCGAGGCGACGCCGACCTGCACGCGGTCGGCGGTGTGCACGAGCATGTCGAACGGGCCCCAGAGCGCCTCGGTGTAGAGGACCGCGGTGGTGATCTGTCCGAGCGTGGCCCAGCCCTCGGCATACCCGATGCTCCCGAGCATGAGCACGAGCACGCGCGGGGTGCTGAACGCGACGTCCATGACGGCGAAGAGCAGGTTGCGCAGGGTCATCGTGTAGCGCTCGGCCTGCGCGGACACCGCGAGGTCCTCGTCGCCGCGACGCAGCCGGTGACCCGCGAGGCCGAGCGCCTCGACGGTGCGCGCGCCCTCGACGGTCTCGGTGAGCGCGGTGTTGATCCGGGAGTACGTGCCGCCCTCGGTGAGGTAGCCCTTGCCGGCGCGTCTCAGGTAGCGCCGCACTTGGATGAGCGCGAGCGACATGAGCAGGATCGACGGGAGCGAGAGCATCGGCGAGTTGCTCACCATGGCGACGAGCGTCAGGACGACCGTGATGCTCGCGATGATCGACTCGGGCAGCGCCCAGCGCACGCTCTCGCTCATCGTGCCGACGTCGCGGGTGACGCGGGTGACGAGGTCGCCGGAGCTGGCGCTCTCGACGCGGGACAGCGGCAGGCGCAGGATGGCGCGGACGATGTATTCGCGCGCGGTGGCGAGGACGCTCTGGCCGAGCACCGTCGACGAGAACTTCGCAGCGAGGGTGAAGGCGCTCTGGACGACGACCAGCCCGGCCACGACGAGCGCCGCCGAGTTTGCCCCGGCCAGGGCGGCGTCGGTGCGCCCCGCCTGGACGTCGGCGGTCGTGGAGTCGACGAGCTCGCCGAGCAGCCGCGGGACGAGCAGCCCGGCGGTCGCGGCGAGGGCGTTGGCGACGACGACGGCCACGACGAGGAGGCGCTGCTGCGACAGGAGCTCGCGGATGAAGCGGACGACGCTGCTGGTGTCGGCCATGGGCAGACCGGTGCGGGGGTTCATCGTGTCGGCGACGAACTCCTGCGCGCGGCGCTCGCGCAGCAGGTGCCGGCGGTGCAGGGCGCTGATGCGCTCGCCCACCGACGCCGCCTCGGGCGGGCGCAGCTCGTCGGGGACTGCCGGGGCCTGGGTGGCGGCGTCCCACGTGCGGGCCGACTCGGCCGCCAGCTCGACGGGCAGCAGCGAGACCCAGCCGGGGATGTCGGTGGTGGCGACCGTGTCGACCGTGCTGTCGGCGCGACTCATCGGGACTCCTCGGACAGGTGCGAGAGGACGGACGGGTCGGCGTCGCCGCCGCGCACGACGACGGAGCGGTAGGCCGGCGAGTCCGTGAGCAGGTCAGCGTGCCGTCCCCGGGCGGTGGCCACCCCGGACTCGATCAGGATGACCTCGTCGGCGTGGTGCAGCAGGAGCGGGGAGGCGGTCATGACGACCGTCGTGCGCCCGGCGCGGTGCTCGCCGAGGCGGGCGGCGATCCGGGCCTCGGTGTGGGCGTCGACGGCGGAGGTGGGCTCGACGAGGACGAGGACCTCCGGGTCGGCGGCGAGCGCGCGCATGAGCACGAGCCGCTGGCGCTGGCCACCGGACAGTCCGCGGCCGCGCTCCTCGAGCTCGCCCTGCCAGCCGCCGGGCAGGGCGTCGAAGACGTCGTCGGCCGCTGCGGTGTAGAGGGCGCGCTCGGCCTGCTCGCGGCTCAGCCGGCCGAGCGGGTCGACGGCCGAGCGCAGCGTCCCGGCGAACACCTGAGGTGCGGTGTCGCTGACGAGGATGTGACGGCGTACGTCGTCGAGCTCGACGCGGGACAGGTCGACCCCGCCGACGGTGACACCCCACGGCCGGCGGGCGCGCTCCTCGTCGCGGCGGGCCTGCTCCTCGCGGGCGCGGGCGCGGGCGGAACGCTCACGGCGCGCGGCCCGGCCCTTGAGGTCCTCGGGGATCTCGTCGCTGACGAGCGCCCCCTCCTCGCTGGGCAGGTAGCGGCCGAGGCGGTCGGCGAGGGCGGCCGAGTCGTCGGGCACCGCCGAGACCACCATCGTCAGGATGCCCGGGCGGATGGTCGCCCCGGACTCGGCGTCGACGATCTCGGCGTGGGTGTCGAGCGTGGCCGGCTCGTCGGGGTGGACCCACGGCGGGCTCTGCGAGAAGACGGCGATGGCCTTGCGCGCCGAGACGACCGAGCGGGTCCACTTCTGGGCGAACTCGACGAAGGTGCGCATCGGCTGGATGAGGAAGAGGCCGTAGCCGAGGAAGCTGACGAACTGCCCCACGGTGAGCCGGCCCTGGACGACCTCGCGCGTGCCGAGCCACATCAGCGCCACGACGAAGCCGCCCGAGAGCAGGACGCCGACGGACTCGACGGCGGCGAGCCACCGCCCGGCCGCGACGCCCGACTGGCGCACGCGCTGGGACTGGCCGGCGTAGTTGCCGCCGAAAGTCTCCTCGCCGCCGATGCCGCGGAGGATGCGCAGCCCGCCCACGATGTCGGTCGCCATCGACGTCAGCTCCGAGTTGCGCGAGCGCTCGACGCCCTGCCACCGCTGCATCGGTCGGAGCAGCGGCATGCCGAGCAGGACGAGCAGCGGCGCCGACGCGAGGACGAGGACCCCCATGCGCACCGACGTGCTGAGCACGATGGCGGCCACGACGAGGTAGGCCGCGAGCTGGGAGATGGCGCGCGTCGTGATCTCCATGAGCGCGCCGAACTGGTCGCCGTCGCTGCCCGAGACCGAGAGCACCTCGCCGGTCGGCGTGCGCCGGGTCAGGACGTGGCCGAGCTGGAGCGCCTTGCGGGTGACGAGCTTGGTCGTGCCGTAGAGGGCGATGAGCCACTCGCGCACGATGACGGTGTGGAAGGCGATGCCGCTCACGGCGCCGAAGACGGTGACGGCGGCGAGGGCCAGCACCCATTGGGTGGTCGACGCGGAGTCGCCCGCGACGATGCCGGTGTCGATGGCCCGCCCGACCATCCAGGGCCCGATCGTCTGCGGCACCATCCAGATGAGGGCGACGAGCAGGCCGACCCAGAACAGCCCGCCGTTCTGCCGCACCATCCACCAGAGGAAGGCCCGCGGCGAGCGGGTGTCGGGCGCGTCGGCGCCGCGGTCGGTGTAGGCCCTGACGTCGGGCGGAAAGTCTCGCATGGCCTGTCCACCCTAGGTCCGGGCACCGACAGCGCCCCACCCATTTTCTCCCCCTTCGCGCAGAGCGAAGACGAGGTCGCGAACCGCCGGTCCGGGCTCAGCTGGCGAGCGCGGGGACGCAGCCGGCTGCCGTGCCGACGAGACGCAGCCCGGCGAGGTCGCCGGCGCCCCAGTTGGCCAGCATGTGCTGGGCCGCGGGGTACATGACCTGCGTCTTGCCCCGGGCGTGGTCCAGCCCGACCGCGTGGCCCAGCTCGTGCATGTCCAACAGGCCCCGGGTGCCCTGCCAGCCGTACCTGTTGCCCCAGCCGAAGCCGCCGGCGAGGCTGGGGAAGCTGGTGGACAGGAGCACGTATGCCTTGTCGATGGTCGCGTACAGCTTGCCGTCGGTGGCGCCGTAGCGGGTCGTCGAGACGCCACCGGCCCTGCCCATCAGGCGGGGCAAGCCACGAGGGGCCTTGGGGATGAGGGTGGTGGAGCCGTCGGGGGCCCAGGCGACGATGATGTAGCCGTCGGTGTTCGCCGTGGCGTAGGCCGCGGTCCCGGGCACCAGCGTCGTCGTGCCCCGGTAGACGAACGTCAGCCCGCTGGCGGCGTGCACCCGGGCGAAGGCGCCCCGCAGATCCGCGAGCGCGCCCTTCGGAGCCCAACGGGGGTTGACCCGCCAGTAGACGGGCTTGCACGGGTCCCAGCGGGCGTAGGGCGCGTCGCTCTCGGCCGGGAAGAGCAGGGAGTAGTCCCGGCTGGAGCCCAGGGGCCTGAGCGCGGCCACCGTGGAGGGCGTGGCGAAGGCCCCATACGCCGCGTCGTTGAACTCGTGGCTGACTTCGTGGCTGAGCCCGTGCTGGGCGCTCGGCGGCGCGGTGGGCGTCACCGACGCACGTGGCTGCGTCAGCCCCACCATCACCAGAGCGGAGGCGACGAGCGCCACCCCCGTCTTGAAACGCGTCATGCGGTGCTCCCTCGTCGTCTCCCCGAGCCCCCGACTGAGACTAGCCACGATGATCCCGTTTCATCACAAAACGGACAAAAGGGGTATGACCAGCGCGCACGAGCCCTTCCTGCTTCGGGTGCTCAGGCCTCCCGGGTGGCGGCGGCGAGGGCCGTCAGGGCCTGGGTGAAGCACTGCTCCGGCGGCGTCACGAGACCCGCGCCGACCTGGCCGGTGCCCGCGACGCGCCCGGCCATGCCGGTGTTGATCTGGGGCAGGATGCCGGTCCGCGCGACCGCGGCGACGTCGATGCCGGTCGGGGTCCCCCGGAACTCGAGGATCGGCACTTGGTAGGCCGTGTGCTCTCCCACCGTGATCTCGTACATCGTCTGCGTGGCCCGCAGCGCGAACGGCACGTCACCGCCGACGAACTTCACGATCGCCGGCGCCGCGGCCATGGCGAAGCCGCCGATGCCGGCCGTCTCGGTGATCGCCGAGTCGCCGATGTCGGGGTTCGCGTCGTCCGGGCCGTAGGCGCCGAGGAAGAGCCCTTCGGGGGTGTTCGCGGGACCGGTGAACCACTGGTCGCCCGTACCGGACACGCGGATGCCGAAGTCGGTGCCGTTGCGCGCCATCGTCGTGACGACACTCGATCCCGGGATGCCATGGGCGGCAAGGGTGCTCAGCTTGCACGCCGGCATGCCGAGGTTGAGGAAGAAGTGCTCGTTCGCGCCCGAGAAGCGCACCGCCTCGGCGATGTCGGCCGACGGCGCGTCGGCCGTGATCATCGTCGGCAGGAGCTCGCGCAGGAGCATGAGGGACCCGGCGCGGTTGCGGTTGTGGCCCTCGTCGCCCATCTGGAGCATCTGGGCGATGATCGCCTTGATGTCGATGGGGCCCTGCTGCTCGACGCGGGCGCGCACGGCCTGCTGGAGGATCGGCCCGAGCACGGTGTTCATCCACCGCAGCCGGTCGATGACCTCGGGCCCGTAGGCGCCGTAGCGCAGCACCTTGCCGAGACCCTCGTTGAGCGAGCACCACGACGCGTTGTCGTGCACCTCGTCGCGCAGCTCGTAGACCCACATCGACGGGCTGATGACGCCGGCCATGGGGCCGACGGCGTCGCGGTGGTGGCACGGCTCGAGGGTGACGCCGTCACCCTTCTCGAGCTTGGCCTCGGCCTCCTCCGCGGTGTCGGCGAGGCCCTCGAAGAGCATGGCGCCGATCAGCGCACCCTTGAGCGGCCCTGAGGCACGGGCGAACTCGATCGGCGGCCCGGCGTGCAGGAACGTGCCGCGCTCGAGCCCCAGCACCTCGTGCGCGGGCCGCACGTCGACGAGGTCGGCGCCGGCGGCGGTCATCCGGCGCAGCGCCTCGGCGTTGGCCGCGTCGCGTCGTGAGTCGGCAAGGACACGGGCCAGGTCACCAGCGGTGCCCGCCATCGGCGGCTGCCACGCCGCCTCGGTGACCGAGACGGCCTGCGCTCGAAGGGCGTCCGAGAAGAGCGACACCCCCGCAGACGCCACGGAGACGTCGTTGCTGAGCAGTCCGTGGAGCTGCTCGCCACCAGCATCTTCTTGGGCCGCGGGCTCGTTTGGGTATGCCGTGTAGCTCGTCGCGCGGGTCGGCTCCGCGACGTCGTGGCCGAGCAGCCGCAGGGCCTCGCGGGTGGCGGCCGCGTTCGACAGCATGACGACCGCACCGGCCTGGACGAGGCGGCCGGCGCTCCGCTCGAGTCCCTGGGGGTCACCCTCGGAGCCGGTCAGGGAGACGACGACGTCGAGGTGCCGGCCGTCAGCGGCGGCGGTCGCGCGCGCCGCCCGGACCGCGTCGGCGAGCTCGGGCGCAGGATCTGCATGGGCGCCGTGACCGAGGACGAGGTCGAGGAGCAGCACGCCACATGTGGGGTCGGCGGCCTCGACGACGATCCGCTCGAGCCGCAGCGAGGGGTCGATCATCGGGTGCGCGCGGCCGACGGTCATCGTGTCGTCGCCGAAGTCGATGACGACGTGCCCGGGGTCGCGCAGGTCGGCACCGAGCGCGAGCTCGGGCCGGAGCGGGATGTTGGACTTGATGTCACCGAGCACCTCGCCGGCCACGAGCATCGCCTCGTCGGCGAGCGTGCCGCCGCAGAAGAGCCCGCGCAGCGAGCTCCCCTGAACGGCAGCCGATCGGGCTTCCGGCGTGAGCTCGGCCCAGTCGTCGTCGGAGACGCCGGGCCGCCACGTCCGCCACGTCTCCGGCACGGCGTGACCGGTGGCGGCCAGCGCCGCCTCGACCGCAGCGGTGAGGTCGGGTCGCCCGGCACCGAGCGTCGCCCAATGGACCGGCTTGCCGATGGTGACGGCATACGCCTCCAGGTCGGCGAGCACCTCGGGCGCGGGGGGCTTGGAGACGACGACGATCGACGTGGTCTCCGGGTCGGCCGCGAGCGCGGCGAGCGCCTGCTTCGTCGAGCGCGCGGCGACGGCGGAGGACAGGTCACGGCCGCCGACCCCGAGGCAGTGGCTGATGCCGACCCCGGCCGCGTCGAGCAGGCACATGACCTGCTGCGCCCCGGTGCCCGAGGCCGCGACGAGGCCGACCGAGCCCGAGCGCACGACGTTGGCGAAGCCGAGCGCCACACCGCCGACGACGGCGGTGCCGCAGTCCGGACCCATGACGAGCACGTCGGCGGCGGCCGCGGCGTCCTTGAGGCGGACCTCGTCCTCGACGGGGACGTTGTCGGAGAAGACCATGACGGAGATCCCGGCCCGGACGGCGTCGAACGCCTCGGCGACGGCGTGCTCGCCGGGGACCGAGACGAGCGCCAGGTCGGCGCCGGACCGGCGGATCGCGCCACCGAGCGTCCGGGCCGCAGGCGCCTCACCGAATCCACCGGAACCGCTTGCAGCAGAACGGCTCTGGGTGAGCGCGGACTCGAGCGCGGCCTGACCGGCGGCGATACCGGCCTCGTCGCCCCGGATCGCCACGACGAGGTCGTTCGGCGCCGAGTCCGGCACCTCGAACCCCATGCCGCGGATGACCTCGAGGTTGAGCTCGGTCGCCATGGCGACCTGGGCGGCCTCCACCCCGGGGGCGGCGGCGACCGTGCGCGAGACCTGCATCAGGGTCACGGAGTCGAAGTAGGCGCCGGTTCTCAGCTCGACGTGGTCAGCCACGGTGGGCTCCTTCGTGGGGGTGTTGGCGGGAGACGGACGGGAGGGCGTCGACGGCACGGAGCGCACCGCTGACGCCGGAGAGCAGGTCCCGGCCGGAGGAGTGCCCAATGGCGAGCACCCGGCCGACGAGCTTGGTCAGGTTGGTCAGGTCGGTGAGGTCGGTGAACTCGGGAGACGGTCCGAGCGGCCGGACCGAACCACGGAAACCTCCGCCACAGACGGGTTCGGGGCGGTCGTTCCGGCCGATCGACCCGGCCCCGGCGACGAGGGTGACGAGGCGCGCGACGTCCGGGACGGCATACCCCTCCCCGGCGGCGACGAGGAGTGCGGCCGACAGGCTCGTCGTCCGCGACAGCGCTCTGCGCACGGCAGCGACCACGGCGGCCCGGGCGTGCCGGGCCTCCGGCGCATCGACCGCCGCCAGCGTGAGCAGCACCCCGCAGAGGGCGTCGTCACCGCTCGGGGTCAGCCCGCGACCGACCCCGACGAGGCCGCGGACGCCGGCCTCGGGCAAGCGACCGGCCAGGGCCGCGACCGTCAGGTCATGGGCGAGGTCACCCAGGACACCGGGCTCGGGAAGGTCGCTCGCGGTCCCTGTCCCGAGGGCCGCCGGCCGCACCAGCCCCGGCCGCAGGGGCCGCACGGCGACGACGTCAGCCCGCGGAAGGCATACGCGCCCCTCACCCACGACCACGTGCGCACCGGGCTCGACGCCCCAGCGGACCTCGGTCGACGGCAGGGCGAGCCGGATGCCGATGGGCAGGGCGACGGCGTCGGAGGCGAGCACGGCGAGGACCCGCTCGTGCGCGCCGAGATCGAGATAGAGGCACGTCGGGAACGCCGCGAGCACCCGGCAGCGCCGGGGCGCTCCGGCCACCTCGGCGGCGACGAGCGGCGACACCGCGGCGGGCAGCAGCGTCACCTCGAGACCGTCGCCCATCCGCACCTCCCGCGCCGTGTGATGGACCGCAGACGCGGACCGCTGACGCGACGCTATCGACGCTGGGTAGGGTGCGCTCATGGTGAAAGTTGCCAACGATCAGGCCGCACCCGAGGGTGACTTGCCAGCGCCGACGCGCCCCCGGGACGCCGAGCCCGAGGTGTCCGGCATCTCCCTGCGGCTCATCGCCGGGCTCGCCGCCGCCGCCCACGGCGCCGTCCGCGCCGGCCATCGTCGCCTCGACGTCAGCGTCGACAGCACGACACCGCTCCGGTCGGCGTTGCGCGACGCGGGCGCCGACGCCGATGCCGACCCCAGGACGCGACTCGCCCACCGGCTCGTCCTCACCGACGCCGCGGGCCTGGCCGAGCTGGACGGCGACCTCCGTGACCTCGGCGACGTCGTAACGGCCCTGGACTCGGCCGGCGCCGCCGCGCTCGTCGTCTCGGGGCTCAGCGGCAAGCCCCTCGCCGCGCTCGTGTCCGCGGCCGAGCTGACCGGGCTGCCGGTCATCGACGTCCCGCTCGAGCACATCGCCACGTTCACCACCGAGGTGCTCAGCGCGATCCTCGAGCACCAGACCGCGATCCTGCGCCGGCTCGAGGACGCCGACCGGGCGCTCGTGCAGATCGTCCTCGCCGGTGGCTCGCTCGACGACCTCTGCGAGCAGGTCGTCGGCTTCCTCGACGGCGCCGTGATGGTGACGACGACGGACGGCCGCGTCATCGCCCGCGCCGGGTCGCCGCAGGAGCTGGAGAGCGCGCTGTCGCTCGAGTGCTTCGACCGCACCGGCCGGCTGCTCACGGAGGCCGAGCCGATGGGCCCGCGCCCCGACGGACCGACGGCGAACCGCTCGGCCGTGCGCATCGTCGCCGGACACCTCGACCACGGCGTCCTCATCGCCTTCTGCAGCCACCGGCACCTCACGGTCGACGACGTGCGCCTGCTCGAGCGGGCCGCGACGGTCGCCGCCCTCGCCATCACCAAGGACGAGGCCGTCTCGGCCGTGGAGAGCAAGTACCGCGCCGAGTTCCTCCGCGACGCGCTGGCCGGTCGCGCCGGCTCCCCCGTCGAGGCCGTGGCCCACGCGAGCTCGCTCGGGTGGGACATCGACCGGCCCATGGTCGTCGTCGTCGCCGAGACCGACGAGGACGACGACCGCTCGACCCGCGACGCCGACGAGGTGCGCTTCCTCCAGCAGCGCTTCGCCCGGGCCTGGACGCACGCCGTGGCTGTGCGCGACTCCCGTTCTCCCGTCATGGGATTCAGCCGCGAGGTCGTCGCCCTCATCGGCGTCCCGGCCGAGGCGGAGACCGAGACCGTGATGCGGATCGTCGGCGAGTACGTCCGGGTCGTGCGCGGCGACGGCGGCGGCGGCCGGCGCAGCTTCTCCGCCGGGGTGTCACGGCCGATCACGTCCCCCGCCGGCCTGCCCCACGCCTACGACGAGGCGCTCTCGGCGGTCACGGTCGGACGCCAGATGCACGGCGACGGCGCGCTGACGCACGTCGACGGCCTCGGCATCTACCGCCTGCTCGCGCTCATCCCCGACGGGGCGGACCTGCGCCGCTTCGTCACCGAGTCGCTGCGCGAGCTCGCCACCGACGACTCGCCGGAGTATGCCGGCCTGCGCCAGACCCTGAGCATCCTGCTCGACACGAACATGAACGTCGCCGAGACCGCCCGCCTGCTCTTCTTCCACTACAACACGCTGCGCTACCGCATCGGCAAGCTCGAGAAGATCCTCGGCCCCTTCACGACCGACCCCGACCTGCGCCTGACCCTCGCCCTCGCGCTGAAGATCCACCAGATGCGCGGCATCTGACTCGTTCCGGCACCCCCACGACAATCGAAAGAGCAATCCGTCCCTCTCCCAGCGCGACCGCCCGGACCCGCGCAAGACGGGACGGATTGCTCTTTCGATTACAGAAGGAGGACGCGCGGACCTCGCGCTGAAGATCCACCAGATGCGCGGCATCTGACCCCACGTGATGGCGTATGCCGTCGGACGGCAATCGAAAGAGCAGTCCGTCGCCTGGTCCCGAGGCGGGCGGATTGCTCTTTCGATTGCCGAGGGGGGGTGCGAACCTCCACGCACCCGGCGGGACCCGACAAGTCGGGCACCCGGCATACGTCATCTCCTGCCAGAGGGTCTCCGTCGGCGTGTATCAACGTTTGACGAACGCAGTCCCCTGTCGTGGGAGTAGTTTTCGGCCATCCCGGAGTGGGACGTGACCCCCATCACCTCATGGGGCAACCATAGGAGTCGGAATGGCTTTGGGCTTGGGCTGGAAACTGCACGGGGACGGCAAGACGATGGGCCCCGACGACGTCGTGGCCCCGGACGAACGACTGGCGTGGGGCAGGACGGTCGGTCTGGGTGCGCAGCACGTCGTCGCGATGTTCGGGGCGACCTTCGTCTTCCCGCTGGTCATGGGCCTCAACGCCCAGCTCGCGATCATGATGAGCGGGATCGCGACGATCTGCTTCCTGCTCATCGTCAAGGGCAAGGTGCCCAGCTACCTCGGCACGTCGGCGAGCTTCGTCGGCGCGGTGGCGGCCATCCGTGCGCAGGGCGGCACGTCCGCCGACGTGACGGGCGCGATCCTCGTCGCCGGCGCCGTGCTCGCGCTCATCGGTGTGGCGATCCACTTCGCCGGGTCCGCGGTGCTGCACAAGGTGCTGCCGCCGGTCGTGACGGGTGCCGTCGTGATGCTCATCGGCTTCAACCTCGCGCCGGTCGTCGCCAGCATCTACTGGCCCCAGGACCAGTGGGTGGCGCTGCTCGTCATGGCGTTCACGATCATCTGCGCGGTCGCCTTCAAGGGCTTCGCGTCGCGCATCGCGGTCTTCCTCGCGCTCATCTTCGGCTACGTCATCTCGTGGCTCTTCGACAAGGTGTTCGGGCAGATCACGTCCTACGACGCCGGCGCCGGCAAGGTCACGACGCACTTCCGGACGAACTTCGACAACCTCGCCGCTCAGCCGTGGTTCGGCCTCCCGCCGACGTCGACGACCGGCGCCGACGGCAAGGAGATCGTCGGCATCCACGCACCGTCGTTCTCGATCGCCGCGATCCTGCTCGTGCTCCCGGCCGTCATCGCCCTCGTCGCCGAGAACACCGGCCACGTCAAGGCCGTCGCCGAGATGACGAAGACGAACCTCGACCCCTACATGGGCCGGGCCATCGCCGCCGACGGCATCGGTACGGTCATCGCGAGCTCCGTCGGTGGTTCGCCGACGACGACGTATGCCGAGAACATCGGGGTCATGGCGGCCACCCGCGTCTACTCGACGGCCGCCTACTACGTCGCCGCGATCGTCGCGATCATCTTCGGCCTCTCGCCGAAGTTCGGCGCCCTCGTCGCTTCCGTGCCGGGTGGCGTGCTCGGCGGCATCACCGTCGTGCTCTACGGCATGATCGGCCTGCTCGGCGCGAAGATCTGGAAGGAGAACGGGGTCGACTTCGGCAACCCGATCAACCTCGTGCCCATCGCGGCCGGCATCATCATCGGCATCGGCGGCGTCTCGCTCGTCTTCACGTCGGACTTCACGCTCGGTGGCATCGCGCTCGGCACGATCGTGACCATCGTCGCCTACCACGCGGCCCGCGCCCTCGCCCCGGCAGACCTGCGTGAGCGGGCCGACGCCGCGAGCGGCACGATGATCTCGCTCGGCGAACGGGAAGGGGACTACGGCGACGCCGACGGCATCGACGACCTCTACCAGGACCGCCCGGGCGGACCGGACCTGCGCCGCCGCTGACGCAGCACGCACCACGCGCCCGTGGGCCTCCGATCTCGCATCGGGGGCCCACGACCGTTCACGGCAGAAGTTGCCAAAAGCCCACGTGCAGCGATGCACAACGATCACTAGTCCCCACCGGGGGTCGGAAGGCAGGATCGGTTCGGTGAAGCCCGCCCCCTTCGAGCACCACGCACCGCTCACCGTCGAGCAGGCCGTCTCCGTCCTCACCGAGGTCGGTCACGACGGCAAGGTCCTCGCGGGCGGCCAGAGCCTCATCCCCATCCTCAACATGCGCCTGGCCTCGCCGGCGCACCTCGTCGACATCAACCGCGTCGCCGGCCTCGACACCATCGAGGTGACGCCGTCGGCCGTCCGGGTGGGCGCGCTCGTGCGCCACGCCGGCCTCGAGCACTCCGAGGAGGCGTATGCCGTCCTCCCCCTCCTGCGCCAGGCGCTCGTCAACGTCGCCCACCCCGCCATCCGCAACCGCGGCACGACGGTCGGCTCCATCGCGCACGCCGACGCGGCCGGTGAGATGCCGGCGATCCTCGCGCTGACCGACGGCGTCGTCGAGGTGGCGGGGCCCGCTGGGGCGCGCGAGATCGGCTGGTCCGACTTCTTCCTCGGCGCGCTCGAGACGTCGCTCGCGGCTGAGGAGCTCGCTGTGGCAGTGCGTTTCGGCCGGTTCCCGTCCGGGACCGGCACCGCCTTCACCGAGGCCGCACGGCGTCACGGCGACTATGCGATGGCCGGCGTCGGGGTGGCGGTCACGGTGACCGACGGCGTCGTGTCGGCCGCCCGCGCGTCGTTCGTCTCCGTGACCGATGTCCCGTCCGTGCTCGACCTCGGGCCGGCGCTCGGTGGCGTCGAGCCGGGGTCGAAAGCGTGGGACGCGGCGCTCGACGCGGCCGCCGAGGCGGTGCGCGAGCACGTCGAGCCCGAGGGCGACATCCACGCGAGTGCCGACTACCGCCGCATGCTCGTCGCGGAGCTCACCCGCCGCACCCTCCCCCAGGCCGCCGACCGCGCAGGAGCCAGCCATGACTGACACGACCAGCGAGACGCTCCACGAGGTGACGGTCACGGTCAACGGGGTGCGCCGCTCGGCCACCGTCCCGGCCCGCCGCCTCCTCTCGGACTTCCTGCGCCACGACCTCGAGCTCACCGGCACCCACGTCGGCTGCGAGCACGGCGTGTGCGGCGCCTGCACCGTCCTCGTCGACGACCAGCCGATGCGCTCGTGCCTGATGTTCGCCGTCACGGCCCAGGACCACGCGATCACGACGGTCGAGGGCCTCTGCTCGGCGCCCGACGCCAGGGTCGCGCCGACCGGCGAGTCGATGAATCCTGTCCAGCAGGCCTTCGCCGAGTGCCACGGGCTCCAGTGCGGCTTCTGCACGCCCGGCTTCCTCACGACCGTGACGGCCTACCTCGAGGAGAACCCCTCTCCGACGAGCGAGGAGGCGCGAGAGGCGATCTCGGGCAACCTGTGCCGCTGCACCGGCTACCAGAACATCGTCAAGAGCGTCCTGCGCGCCGCCGAGATCAAGGCCGAGCGCGCAGGCGCCGCCGAGGAGCAGTCATGACGACGCAGATGTTCGGCGCGCCGATCAAGCGCAAGGAGGACCCGCGCCTCGTCACCGGCGGCGGCCGCTACCTCGACGACCTCGGCCACGACGCCCTGGCGGCAGCCTTCGTCCGCAGCCCGCACGCCCACGCGCGCATCGTCGACATCGACGCCTCGGACGCCATCGACATCGAGGGCGTCGTCGGCATCTACGTCCACGAGGACCTCCCGGGCCGGGTCGGCGAGCCGCTGCCGCTGCTCATCCCGCACCCGACGCTGACCCACGGCCGCACCGGCTACGCCCTGGCCAAGGACGAGGTCAACCACGTCGGCGAGCCGATCGTCATGGTCGTCGCGACCGACCGATACGTCGCCGAGGACGCCTGCCAGCGCATCCGCGTCACCTACGACCAGCTGCCCGTCGTCGTCGGCATCGAGCACGCCCGGGACGGCGACCTGCTCGTCCACGACGACGTGCCCGGCAACGTCGCGGCGCACATGCTCCAGGAGGTCGGTGACGTCGACGCCGCCATGGCCGCCGCGCCGCACACCCTGACGCTCGACCTCGACATCGAGCGCAGCGCCTGCATGCCGATGGAGGGCCGGGGCGTCTACGCGCGCTGGGACCGGGACCGCGGCGAGCTGCGGATGTACTCCTCCACGCAGACCTCGACCGGCGTCCGCGCCGCCGTCGCGGCCAAGCTCGACCTCCCCCTCGCGAAGGTCGAGTGCATCGCCCCCGACGTGGGCGGGGGCTTCGGCGTCAAGATCGTGCACCCGTGGCCCGAGGAGGTCCTCGTGCCGTGGGCCGCCATGCTCGTCGGCCGCCCGGTCAAGTGGGCCGAGGACCGGCGCGAGCACTTCATCAGCGCCGCGCACGAGCGTGGTCAGCTCCAGCGGGTCACCGTCGGATTCGACGACGAGGGCCACCTGCTCGCGCTCGACGTCAAGTTCTGGCACGACAACGGCGCCTACACGCCCTACGGGATCATCGTCCCGATCATCACCTCGACCCAGCTGCTCGGCCCCTACAAGCCCGGGACCTACCGCTGCGAGTTCTGGTCGCTCTACACGAACACCGTTCTCGTGACGCCCTATCGGGGCGCCGGCCGTCCGCAGGGCGTCTTCGCGATGGAGCGCACCATGGACGCCATCGCCGACGAGCTCGGCCTCGACCGCGCCGAGGTGCGCTCGCGCAACTTCATCCTCCCGAGCGAGATGCCCTACGACCACGGCCTGCTCTTCCAGGACGGCCGCCCGCTCAAGTACGACTCCGGCGACTTCCCGGCCAGCCTCGCCAAGCTCAAGGACCTCGTCGGCTGGGACGACTTCGCAGACTACCGCCGTCAGGCCGAGGCCGAGGGACGCAAGGTCGGCCTCGGGATCGGTTGCTACGTCGAGGGAACCGGCGTCGGGCCCTACGAGGGCGGCCACATCCAGATCGAGACGAGCGGCCGGGTCAACGTGTCGACGGGCCTGACGTCGCAGGGCCAGGGTCACGAGACCGTCTTCGCGCAGATCGTCGCCCAGGAGCTCGGCGTCCGCATGGAGGACGTCCACGTCACGACGGGCGACACCCGCAAGATGGCGTATGCCGTGGGCACCTTCGCGTCGCGCGCCGCGGTCATGAGCGGGAGCGCCATCGCCCTCGGCGCCCGCAAGGTGCGTGAGAAGGCGCTGCGCATCGCCGCCGATGCCCTCGAGGTGTCGCCCGACGACCTCGAGATCGTCGACGGCACGGTCCGCGTCAAGGGCGCTCCGACGACGTCGATGAGCCTCGGCACGGTGTCGGTGCTCTCGAACCCGCTGCGCTACGCGTTCGACGAGGCGGCCAAGGCCGCAACGCAGTTCGCGGGCACGTTCGACCCCGACAAGCCGCCGGTCGCCGAGGGCGAGGAGCCTGGCCTCGAGGGCAAGGGCTTCTACTCCCCCACCCAGGCCACCTTCGCCAACGGCATGCACGCGGCAATCGTCGAGACCGACCCGGTCACGGCCGAGATCAAGATCCTGCGCTACTGCGTCATCCACGACTGCGGCACGATGATCAACCCGATGATCGTCGAGGGCCAGGTCCACGGCGGCGTCGCCCAAGGTGTGGGTGGCGCCCTCTACGAGCGGATGGCCTACGACGAGTCCGGGCAGCTGCTCAACGCGAGCTTCATGGACTTCCTCATGCCCTACGCGTCCGAGGTGCCGACCATCGAGGCCGACCACCTCGAGACGCCCAGCCCGCTGAATCCCTTGGGCATCAAGGGTGCCGGCGAGGCGGGGTGCATCCCCGTGTCGGCCGTCATCGCCTCGGCCGTCGAGGACGCCGAGGGCTTCCCGATCACCCGGATGCCGATCTCGCCCAACGAGCTCTGGGAGCTGCGCCGCCGCCACGCGGACGGCGAGATCCCGTCGCTGCACCGCCTGTCACACACGTCATCGAAGGAGCCGTCCGCATGAAGATCACCGGATCCGCCACTCTCGCGGCCGACCCGCAGCAGGTGTGGGACGCCTTCCACGACCCGGCCGTGCTCGCGCGCTGCCTCCCCGGCTGCGAGCGCCTCACCGAGCTCGGTCCCGACCACTACGCGATGACGGTCACGGCCGGTGTCGCCGCGATCAAGGGCACCTACGACGGCGAGGTCTCGCTCCGCGACCCTAAGCACCCCGACTCCTTCACCATGAAGGCCTCCGGCGCGGGCGCGCCCGGCACCGTCGACGCCGACGTCGTCGTGCGCCTGGCGCCGTCCCTCGCCGGCGGCACCGACCTCACCTACGACGCCGACGCGTCCGTGGGCGGGGTGATCGGCGGTGTCGGCCAGCGCATGCTCGCCGGTGTCACGAAGAAGATGGCAGGACAGTTCTTCTCCGCCGTCGACGCCGACATCTCCGGCGTCCGGGTCCCCGCCCCGAGCGCTCCCGAGGCCGTCACGCCGACGGGAGCACCCGGCATACCCAGTGGGGCGCCTGCGCCCGTGACGTATGCCGGCCGGCCGGCCCCCGCGGCGCCGTTCGCCGGGCGCGACTTCGCCCTCGGCGTCGTCACCGGCGGAGCCGTCGCCCTCGTCGGCGTCGTCGTCGGCTGGGCGATCGGGAGGCGGTGACGGTGCGCGCGTTCACCGCCGCGGCTGTCCAGGTCGCCCCCGTCGCGGCTCCCCTCACCCCGGAGACGATCCGCGCCAACGTCGACACGTGCGTCGAGATGACCCGCGCGTGCGTCGCCGCCACCGGCGCCGAGCTCGTCGTCCTGCCCGAGACGGCGAGCACCGGCTTCACCCCGGGCTGCTCCAAGGAGGAGCTCTGGGACCTCGTCACCGAGCTGCCGGGCGCGATGATCGAGCCGATCCAGGCCGTCGCCCGCGAGCTGGGCGTGCACATCTGCTTCGGCACCTACGAGCGGGGCCCGGAGCGCGGCGTCGTCTACAACTCGTCGGTGCTCATCGGCCCGACGGGCGACCTGCTCGGCACCTACCGCAAGACGCACCCGTTCTGCTCCGAGATCGTCTCCGGTGGCGGCTGGGTGACGCCCGGCGACACCGTCACGGTGTGCGACACCGAGCTCGGCCGCCTCGGCATGATCATCTGCTTCGACGGCGACTACCCCGAGCTGTCGCGGATCCAGGCCGTGCAGGGCGCCGAGGTCATCTGCCGCCCTTCGGCGCTGCTGCGCTCGGCCGACATCTGGGACCTCACGTCGAGGGCGCGTGCCTACGACAACCACGTCTACGTCATCGGCGCCAACGCCGTCGGCGCCGACCCGGCCGGGGTGCTCTACTTCGGCAACTCGCACATCGTGACGCCGATCGGGCACATCGTGGCCAAGGCCGCGACGCACCCCGGCTGGGTGACAGCGCGGCTCGACCCGGCCGAGGCGCTCTCGTCGCTGACACCCGGATCCAACGTCGGCCAGGCCTTCGACCACCTGCGCGACCGCAACCTCGACCTCATCCGCAACCACCGGGCCGAGCTGGAAGGCGTCGCCGAGACGTCGTTCCCGCACGCCCCGATCCACCGGGGCGACGCCGGCTGACCCGGACCCCGCCGACCGACGACCGTTGGTCGACGTGGCGCATCGATCACGGCGTGTCGGCCGGCGTGTCGCTCCTGACGCGCACCAACGGTCGTCCGACGGCTGGCGGTGCGCGCGGTCCGGTGTCCTCAGCCCGCCGGGAGGCCGGCTTCGACCTTCCGGTGCGCCATCCCCCAGACGGCGGCGAGCAGCAGGGCCACGACGATCGCGATGAGCAGCACGACGATGCCGGTGGGGTTGTTCCAGAGCACGAGGACCAACATGCCGACCCCGACGACCACGCCGGCCGCGACGCGGGCGTGCTCGCGGACCGCGATCCCGACGGGCCCCTGGTTCAGCGAGTGCCACGCGTTGCCGGAGATCCGGCTCACCCAACGGCCGGCGCGGGCCAGCGCGGCCCGATGGCCGAGGAGCGCGGCGATCCCGGCGACGAGCAGAGCGATGATGAACATCAGCCGTATGCCGTCGATGAGGAACCGCGTCACGGTGTCGAAGAGGTAGGCCGAGGCCTGCGGCGTGATGACGTCGGTCGGCATCTGGCCGAGGTAGACCTCGCGCAGGATGACGAGCGCGAGGCGCAACAGCAGCAGCCCGATCGCCGTCGAGAGCGCCGCCCAGAGCAGGGCGCGGCGTCGGCGCCCCCGGGCGAGCGCGACCGCGCCCGCGAGAAGGACCAGCCCGACCCACGGCAGCCAGTTCGCTGCGGTGTTGAGCCACCGCACGACCTGCTGCGCGCGGTCGACGCCCTGGATCTGGGCGATCTCGATCGTCGCGCCGACCGTCGGGATGTTCTGCGCGATCCCGAGACCAGCGTCCACCAGCCGGGTCTTGACCTGCGCGATGATCGGGCCGAGATTGAGCACGACGGCCCCGGTGCTCGACACCGTGACGGCGGTGCCTTGGTTCTCTCCGGTCAGGAGGCTGACGAGCGCGGCGTGCCCGGCTCGGTTGGCGGCCGTCCAGAGCGTCACGAAGGCGTCGCTCGTCACGGCCTTGTGGACCGCGGTGCTGATGAGCCCGGAGACCCCGCTCTCGATCGGGGCCTTGAGCCGCGCGGCCTGCGGCGGGAGTGCCGCGAGCGCCTGATCGACGAAGGCGCCGATGTCGAGGCGGGCGGCGATCTCCCGGTTCACCGCCGCCTCGACGGAGACCTGGACGTCCGGGTTCGACGCGAGCGGCTCCATGGTCGTGACGTAGCGGTCGGTGTCGAGGACCTGGTTGCGCGCCCAGATGGCGGGCACCGCGAGCGTCAGGCACAGCGCACCGATGATGGTGAGGATGACCACGAGGGTGGTTCGCGCGGCGTGTCGCGCCCGCACCGCCGTCGGCGACTCCAGCTCGGCGTTGCGACGGCGGAGCCGCTCGATCTCGGCCTCGAGCGCGGCCACGTCCCGTACGGGCACCGGTTGCGTCGGTGACGAAACGGTTCCGCCGCCGTCCACTGCTCTGTGATCGTCCATGGTCATGACTTCGCCTCCCCGTGCCCCGGTCGCTGGGTCGACCGAGTCGGTGTCTGCCGGTCCGACCGACTGGCCGGTCCACTCGCCCACCATCGCGCCGTCGCGGCGGCGGGTCATCATGCTCTGAGGGTGACCCGGACGCGTTGGCGCGCCGACCCGGGAGCTGGCCCGGGAGCAGGCCCGGAGGCCGGCGACGACGGACGGCTCCCAGCTCACCCCGCGGGCATGACGTCGAGCCCCGGAGGCAGGCGGAGCATGGGAGCCATGCCACCGGATGCCGACCGTCCGCGCTCCGTGCCGGCCCGGACCAGCCAGCTCCTCGGCCGAGGCCGGGACCTGCAGGCGCAGGCGGGCCGTCGCCTGCGCACCGCCGGCGACGAGCACGTCACGGTCAAGCTCGTCATCGACGCGCTCCGGGAGGACCGCGACACCGGGGGCCACTGCTCGCCTTCGCGCCGCTCCTGGGGCTCGCCGTGGGCGCCGCTGCCGGTGCCCTGGGTGGGTCGCTGCGCGGCGCGGGCATCGGCGACGCGTTCATCCAGGAGGTCCGCGACGAGGTCACCCCGGGGACGTCCGCCCTGTTCGTCACGACGTCAGACGGCGACGTGGAGCGGGTCCGGGACGCGTTCCTGGCCCACCACCCGACCCTGCTCCACACCAACCTCACGCCGGAGCAGGACGCCGCGCTGCGGGAGTACTTCGGCGCCTGAC
This sequence comes from Terrabacter sp. 2YAF2, assembly GCF_052114705.1. Taxonomy (NCBI): domain Bacteria; kingdom Bacillati; phylum Actinomycetota; class Actinomycetes; order Micrococcales; family Intrasporangiaceae; genus Terrabacter; species Terrabacter sp. 2YAF2. The sequence continues at coordinate 196,883 of NZ_JBFRFG010000002.1, read as the reverse complement.
GGCGTCACGGACCGGGTGTCGCCGGACCGGGTGTCGCCGGACCGGGTGTCGCCGGACCGGGTGTCGCCGGACCAGGGGTCGCCGGACCGCCGTTCCCCTCATCGCCGTCGTCAGCCTCGGGGGCGGCGTCCCGCTCCGAGGCGGACACCCAGTCGTACACGACGGACGAGCGCAGCAGGATGTCGGCACCGGACCGGTTCTCGGGACTGACGACCACCCAGAGGAGCACGACGGGGATGAAGACGCACAGCAGGGCGCGGGCCAACGCGACCCAGGGCCGCAGACGCCCGCCGCGCGAGTTGACGACCCGCAGCCCGAGCAGGCGCGCCCCGTAGCTGCGGCCGGTGGTCGCCCACGCCAGCGCCAGGTAGCAGACCAGGAACCCGAGGAAGGCCACGAGCAGCAGTCCGAACCCGGGGTCCGGGAAGCGGAACGTGCGCGGGCCCAGCACGAAGTACGCTGCGGTCGCCCCCGCATACGCCAGGGCGACCGCGACCACGCCGACGAAGGCGTCGACGCCCGCAGCCAGCGCTCGGGTGACGATGCCGGCCCGGTGTCCCTGCACCGACCGCGCCCCCAAGGGGATCGCGATGCGCGCGATCGGGCCCCGGGGTGGTCCCACCGGCGGTTGCACGGTCGTCCTCAGTGCGCGAGCCCGGGATCACCCGGACCGGACCCGGGCCGGGCCGAGTGGCGGACGGCCGGCCCGGGCGCCCCCTCCTCGTACGTCGACCCGGGAGCCCGCTCGGGTCGGTGCAGGAGCCGGTCCACGACGTGCGCCACCCGCTCGTCGGCCCCGATCCCCTGCCGGCGGACCTCCCGAAGGCCCTCGGACGCCATCGAACCGGTCGAGCTGCGGATGATCCCGGGCAGGTCGATCCCTTCGACGACGTACTCGGCGAGCGCGATGAGGTCGAGCTTGGCGACCACCGCGTCGAGGTCGGCCCGCGCCACGACCGCGTCCACATCGATCCGGTCGATGATCCGCTCCAGGTCCACCCGTGCGACCACGTCGTCCACGTCGACCCGGCCCAGCACCGCCTGCAGGTCGGCCCGCGCCACGACCGCGTCCACGTCGATCCGGTCGATGATCCGCTCCAGGTCCACCCGCGCGACGACGTCGTCGACGTCGACCCGGCCCAGCACTGCCTGCAGGTCGGCCCGCGCCACGACCGCGTCCACATCGATCCGGTCGATGATCCGCTCCAGGTCCACCCGCGCCACCACGGCGTCGACGTCGACCCCGGCGACGATCACATCGAGGTCGACGTGCTCAGGCACCATCTCGGTGAGGTCGACGAGCCCCAGCAGCCCGTCGACGAGCCGGGGAGCCAGACGCTGGCCCACGACGTATGCCTGTTGCGCGGCGAGCCGCCGCTGCCGCTCGCCCCGTTCGACGACGTCCACGACCCGCGGGTGCCAGCGCAGCCGCCGACCGGCGGCGACCGACCCCGAGGCGAGCGCCGACAGCGGTCGGACGACGAAGCCTGCTCTCGCGGCGACCCGGCGCGACCCCTCCAGCGCGACGACGGCGAGGCCCAGCGCGACGTCGGCAACGTCGACCGCCGTCCATTCCGGCCCGCGCTCCCCCGCCACAGCCAGGGGCGGCACCCGGCCGGAGTCCGGCTCCTTCGGGAGGCCGATGAGCACGATGGCTCCTCCTGACGACGAACGACGGGGACATCTCGATCGTGGGACCCCCGGGGTGGCCGCGCCTCATCCTCCGCGGGTGACTCGCGGAGACCGGAGGCGTGCAGCAAGGGCCGCGAGGTGGCGCCGCTCGGCCTCGTTCGTCGCGGTCGCCGCGGCCCGGTCGAGCGTGGCCGCCGCGGCGGCGGTCTCACCCGCCATCTCGAGGAGCTGGCCGCGCACGGCGAGCCATCGGTGCGTCGTGCCGAGCCGGTCCTCGACCGCGTCGACGACCTCGAGAGCGGCCCGCGGACCGCAGGCCATCGCCACGGCCACCGCGCGGCCCAGCGTCACGACCGGGTTGCCGGTGATCTCCTCGAGGATCCCGTAGAGGGTGAGGATCTCGGCCCAGTCCGTGTCGGCTGCGGAGGCTGCCCGGTCGTGCACCGCCGCGATGGCGGCCTGCAGCTGGTACTCCCCCACCGCGTCGAGCGCCAGGGCCTGACGGAGCAGATCGAGGCCCTCCGTCACGAGGAAGCGATCCCACCGCGAGCGGTCCTGCTCGGGGAGCGGCACCAGCGCTCCCGAGCCGTCGCTGCGGGCCGGGGCACGCGCCTCGAGCAGGAGCATCAGGGCGAGGAGACCGAGAACCTCCGCATGCTGCGGCAGGCTGGCCACGAGCAGCCTCGTCAGGCGAATCGCCTCGCGGGACAGCTCGATCCGCTGCACCGCATCACCGTTCGTACTCGCATAGCCCTCGTTGAAGAGGAGGTAGAGGACGTGCAGCGCGGAGCGGAGGCGGGCGTCACGGTCGGCAGCGGACGGCATACGAAAGCCTTCTCCGGACGCACGGATCGTCGCCTTGGCGCGGCTGATCCGCTGCGCCATCGTCGGCTCGGGCACGAAGAAGGCGTGCGCGATCTCGGCCGTCGTCAGGCCGCCCACGGCGCGCAGCGTCAGCGCGATCGCCGATGTGGGGGTGAGCGAGGGGTGGCAGCACAGGAGGAGCACCGTGAGGCTGTCGTCGTGGTCGACGGGGTCGTATGCCGGCACCTCCCACGCGATGACGCGCGCCTCCCGCTCCCGCCGGGCCGCGTCGCTGCGCCACAGGTCGACGAGACGCCGGGAGGCGGCGGTGACGAGCCAGGCGCGGGGCTCGTCGGGCACCCCGTCGACGGGCCAGTGCCGCGCGGCGGCGAGCAGCGCCTCCTGGACGGCGTCCTCGGCGGAGTCGAAGTCGCCGAAGCGGCGACTGACGATGCCGACGACCTGCGGCGCGAGCGTGCGCAGCAGGTCGTCGACGGCGGGCGCAGGGCTCAGTGCGAGGCACCCGTCGTGCGCAGGAAGGCGTCCATCTCGTCGGTGTTCGAGGGCGCCTGCTCCATCACCTGCCGCACGTGGATCGGCTGGCGCGTCGGGCGACCCCCGCGGCCCGGGACGGCCGACATCAGCGACGCGATCTCGAGGGCGCGCTCCTCGGAGTCGACCTCGACGACCTGGAAGCCGGCCATCCACTCCTTGAACTCCTGGAAGGGCCCGTCGGTGACGACCGGCGCCACCCCGTCGGACCGGACGATCTTGGCGAGGTCGGGGCCGGTCAGGATCGTCGACGAGACGAGCTCGCCGTTGGCCTCGAGCTCACCGATGAGCACGCCGTAGTAGTCGAGGTGTGCCTGGACCTCCTCCGGCGTCCAGTCGGACATCGGGGCCGGGTCGTCGCCGGGCTGGAAGTCCACGCCGATGAGGTACTGCGCCATGTCGCTCTCCTTCGTCACGTCGTGCCAGCGTGGCACGCTCACCCGGGGGACGCAGCCGACGACGCGCCCTCGACATCGTGGCGCAGCCGAGGTGGTGCGGCGCCCGCTCAACGGATCGAGCCGAGCACGAGACGTCCGCGCGTCAGCGCGGCGACCGCCGCAGCGGCGAGCCAGCTGAGCACGACCGCGGCCCAGAACGGGCGGTGGTCGGTCCCGACGACGCCGAACCAGCTGTAGGCCGCGTCGAAGGCAGCGTGGAACACCGCGGCGACGACGACGCTCCCCCGCGCCGTGGTGACGAGGGCCGTGACGAGCACGCTCGTCGGCACGATGAGGAGCAGGAACCCGAGAAGCGGCAGCCCGTGGTCGTGCTGGCCCGGGACCAGGAGGAGCGGCAGGTGCCACAGACCCCACACGAGCCCGACGACGACCGCCGCGGCCAACGGCGCCATCCGCTCCTGGAGGCGGGGCAGCAGCACCCCACGCCACGCGAGCTCCTCGGTGAGCAGGAAGAGCCCGGTTCCGTAGGCGAGGTAGGTCAGCGCGCCGGGGAGTGACATCAGCTGCCCGACGGGGCTCTGTGCACCGAGGGCCACGGCCACGCCAGCAGAGGCGGCACCCAGCAGGACCGGGACGCCGAGGGCCGCGGCATACGCCCAGGGCGACACCCGCCACCGCGTCAGGCGACCCCACAGGTCGACGAGGGCCGGACGGCCACCGCGCACCGCGATGACGGCGACGAGCGGCAGCGTCATCGACCACAGCGCCGCGCCCTGCGGCAGGCGCCAGCCCCACCAACCCGCGGACTGCCCGAGCGCCGAGAGCCAGAACAGCCACGGTGGCACGAACACGGCGAGGACGGCGAGGACAAGACCTCCCCGGCCGAGTGGCGGGGTCAGGCCTGACCGGACGGTGCTGGGGCCGGCGCCCGGGAGGGCGGGTGCGGTGGTCGTGTGGCTGGTCCTGGGGGCGCGCGCGAGCACGGTGGTGATCTCCTCGGGAGCGGTCGACTTCGTCAGGTGGGCCACGGCCCCGGAGGCCCTGGCGGATCGGTCGTCAGCGGTGTCGAAGCCGAGCGAGACGACGGTGAACGGGCCGGCAGGGTGCTCGGCGAGGTCGTGGATGAGGGCGTGGCCGGCGGCCCGGGTCGGGAGGGCGATGTCGACGAGGACGAGGTCGACCGAGGCCGGGGCGAGCGTCAACGTGCGTCGGGCCTCCTCCCCCGTCCGGGCCGTGCCGGCCAGTGCGAGCCGGTCGTCGGCGGTGATCAGGGACGCGAGGCTCGCCCGCACCCGGACGTCGTGTGCGACGACGAAGATGCGGATGGGACGGGCGCCGGATGGGTCCTGCTGGTGCTCGGGCTGGTGCTCGGGCTGGTGCTCGGGCTGGTGCTCGGGCTGGTGCTCGGGCTGGTGCTCGGGCTGGTGGGGCGGCCGATCCTGCACCCGGCCGGACGAGAGCGTGGCGGCGCTCACGACCGCACCTGTGCGAGGGCGGCCGGGCCGGCGACTCGGGCGAGCTGGATCGCCAGCGTCGCGAGGCGTCCCGCGACCATCGCGAGCGCCATGAGGACGAACGCAGCGGTCCAGGCGGCCGCGCCGGTGATGAGGTGGTCACGCGAGAACCCTCCGATCGCGGCCGCGCCCGGGCCCTGCGCCCAGGCGGCGAAGAGCATCCGTCCGCCGATGACCGCGACCCACAGGGCCGCGAAGCCCACGCCCGCCGAGACGGTGACCCGGCCGCGCCGGGTCTCGACGCGGCACAGGAACGCCGCGAGGACGCCGAGCGCGAGACCGGCGCCGGCCCCGACGGCTTCGAGGAGCCAGTCGTTGCCCACCGTCGGGACGTCCCGGAGGAGGCCGCCGGCCGCCGCGACGACGATGAGCAGGGGCATGACGAACATCGACCGGGTGACCTCACGCACCCCGAGGTTGCGGGAGAGGACCCAGACGAGCAAGAGGACGTTCAGAGCCCACTGAGCGTTTGACATGGTGTTGACGACCTTCCGTGGAGGCTGTTGCTGACACGGAATACGTTGCTGCACAGCCACCCCCGGCCACATCGGCCGATTCGCTGGGTCAGCCCGTGATCTTCGGCCGAGGCCGCCTCGGCGCAATGACGTAGACGAGACTCGGCGCCAGGGGCGCGCGCGGCTGCGGCGACGTGGGCTACGGCGTCGGCTACGGCGACGTGGGCTACGGCGTCGGCTACGGCGCGGGCTGGGGGAAGGTCAGCGTCACGGTGGTGCCGGCCCCGGGTTCGGACGCGATCTCGAGGCGCGCCCCGACGGCCTCGGCGCGCTCGGCCATGGTCCGCAGGCCCAGGTGCCCCGGCCACGAGGCGCGGGCGTCGAAGCCCCGGCCGTCGTCGACGACGCTGATGCGGACGACCTGGGGCTCGTCCGGGGTGGCCCGGACGACCTGCACCTCGACGTCGAGGCGTGACGCGTCGGCGTGCTTGACGGCATTGTTCAGCGCCTCGAGGGCGACCCGGTAGAGGTGCTCCTCGACGTCCGGGTCGAGGCCCGTCGGGACCGTGGCAGCGGTGACGGTGATCGGGATCTGCTCACGGGCCGACAGGGCGGCCGCCTGTCGCGTCAGGGCCGAGACGAGACCCTCCTCCGCCAGCGCACCCGGGCGCAGCTCGAAGATCAGGGCCCGCATCTCGGCCAACGCCCCTCGGGTCAACGCCTGCAGCTGGCCGACCTGGGTCTGCGCCGGATGATCTGCGTCCAGACCCGCCGCCTCGAGGTGACGGGCCACGGCCGAGGCGTGCAGCGTCATCGAGAAGAGCGCCTGGCTGACCGAGTCGTGCAGGTCGCGGGCCAGCCGGTGGCGAGCCTCGAGCGACGCGGCCTGCGCGGCCGTGCTGAACAGCTCGGCGTTCTGGGCCGCTACGGCGGCCTGGTCGGCGAGGGCGGTCAGGTAGGCCTCGTCGTCGTCGTCGAGTCGCTGACCGGGCCCGAGGTAGACGTGCAGCTCGCCGTACGAGGAGCCCGAGGAGATCAGCGGCACGATGGCCACGTCGTCCCAGACCGCGTCGTGCGCGTAGGGGTGCAGCGCCGCGAACCGCGGGTTGGCCAGGACCCGTTCCCGCATGCCCTCCCGCAGGATCAGTCGCCGCTCCCCCACCTCGCGAACGGGCATGTCCGGGTGCGAGTACGTGGCAGCAAGTGCTTCGGCGAGTCCGGGGCCGAGCAGCGGATCAGCATGACCGACAGCCGAACCCGTGCCGGACGAGCCCCACGACACGATCGAGGAGGCATACGCGTCCGTCGTCTCGCGGACCGCGTCCACGATGCTGGCCAGCGTCGTGGAGAGCGGCTGGTCGACGCTCATGCCGGCGGCCACGCGGGTGAAGGTCGCGATCCTGGCCTGCAGCCGCCTCGTCGCCCGCACCCGGTCGGTGGCGTCCGTCACGATGTCGACGATGCCGACGATCCGGTCGCCCTCGAACAGCGGTGCGAAGACGACGTCCCAGAACGTCTCCAGCCCGGGGATCGCGACCCGGTGGGCGGCCTGGCGGATCACCTGTCCGGAGAGGACCGCGTCGACGAGCGGTTGGATGCTCTCCTCGTTGCCGGGGATGAGGTCGTGGAGCGACGCCCCCGGCGTGGTGTACTCCGGCCCGACGCCGAGATAGTGCTCGTAGAAGTGGGTCCAGGTCCGGTTGCACCGCTGGAGCAGCAGGTTCGTGTCGAAGACGGCCACTCCCATCGGTGCGCGGTCGAAGACGAGGTCGAGCAGCTGCTCGTCGAGGCTCGTGCGGCTCGCGCGCGCCGGCTCGAGGACAGGCACCGTCGGCATCGAGGTCGACCGCAGGCTCCGGCTGAGCGCCAGGGGGTCGATGCCCGGCGCCACCGCATCGTCCTGCATGCCGTCCTGCATGCCGTCCTGCATGCCGTCACGCATCCGGCGCCGGGGCCAGCCCCTCGCGGACCGCCCAGAGGGCCGCCTGGGTCCGCGACCGCAGGTCGAGCTTGGCCAGGATGTTGGACACGTGGGTTCGCGCCGTCCGCTCGGTGACGCCCAGCCGGCGCCCCACCTCGCGGTTGCTCGCCCCGGACGCGACCAGCACCAGGACCTCCCGCTCCCTGGGAGTGAGCGCGTCGGCAGCGCTGCGCGGCGCCCGCAACGAGTCCGACAGCGTGCGCGCCGCGGCGGGATCGAGATGCATGTGGCCCGCCGCGGCCTGCCGGATGGCGCGGGCCACGCCGTCGGCATCGGTGTCCTTGAGCACGTAGCCGTTGGCACCGGCCTCGAGGGCTGCCCGCACCGAGTCGCCGTCAGCGAACGAGGTGACCACGACGATCTCGACCGAGGGCCAGCGCTCGCGGGCGCGACGACACGCCTCGACGCCGCCCATCCGCGGCATCTCGAGGTCCATCAGCACGACATCCGGCAGCGTGCCCGCTCGCTCGAGCACGGCGAGCTCGTCGAGGGCCGCCTGCCCGTCCGCGGCCTCCCCGACGACCTCGATCCCGTCCTCGGTGGCCAGGAAGGCCGTCAACCCGGCCCGGACGACGCGGTGGTCGTCGACGACGAGGACCCGAATGTCCGGGTCGGCAGGCACTGGGTCGGCGACCATGGCGACATTGTGGGGCACGGGCCGACCGGAGTCGAAGGGTTGACCGAGATCCGCGCGCTCTTTGGCAGATTACGCCAACGCGACCGGCCGTCGTCCCCCAGTTGAATCTGTGCAGCGAAACAGCCCTACTTCCCGACCGAGGAGCGCGCATGCCCGACGCGACCACCACCCGCCGGATCCGCATCGGCATCGACACGGGTGGCACGTTCACCGACGTCGTCGCGCTCGACGAGGAGTCGGGCGAGCTCGTCACGACGAAGACCCCCTCGACGCCGAGCAACCCCGCCGACGGCTTCCTCGCCGGGGTCCGCAAGGTGCTCGACCTCATGGGCGCGAGCGGCGACGACATCAGCGCCGTCTCGCACGGCACGACCGTCGCGACGAACAAGCTGCTCGAGGGCAAGGTCGAGGCCCTCGGCTTCATCACGACCGAGGGTTACGAGTTCATCCTCGAGATCGCCCGCCAGGCCGTCCCCGACGGCTACGGCAACTCCTACTTCTGGGTCAAGCCCGCACGGATCGTCCCGGCCGACCACGTCAAGACCGTCGGTGGACGGTTCGACTTCGAGGGCAACGAGATCCGCCCGTTCGACGAGGAGCGCGCCGTCGCCGTGGCCCGGTGGTTCAAGGAGCGCGGCATCACGACGATCGGCGTCTGCTTCCTGCACTCCTACGCCGACGACAGCCACGAGCTCGCCATGCGCGAGGTGCTCCGCCGCGAGCACCCCGACGCGATCGTCTCGATCAGCTCGGAGGTGCTGCGCGAGTACCGCGAGTACGAGCGCTCCATGACGACCCTCGTCGACGCCGCGGTGAAGCCCAACGTCTCCCGCTACGTCCGCAACATCCACGACCGGCTGGCCGACTTCCTGGCCCAGCCACACGCGTCTTCCGGGGGGGACGCGGGGGGCGAAGCCCCCCGTGGGTTCCCCTTCTACGTCATGAAGTCCAACGGCGGCGTGCTCTCGGCCGACGAGGTCGTGCACCAGCCGATCACGACGGTCCTCTCCGGCCCGGCCGCCGGGGCGCTCGGGGCCGGCCTCATCGCCAGCCGCGCCGGCTTCGACAAGGTCCTGACCTGCGACGGCGGCGGCACCTCGACCGACGTCTCGGTCGTCCTCGCGGGCGAGCCGACCCTGACGACGGAGGGCACGGTCGGTGCCTACCCGAGCAAGATCCCGATGATCGACGTCGTCACCGTCGGCGCCGGTGGCGGCTCGATCGCGTGGATCTCCCCCGAGGGCTCGCTCAAGGTCGGCCCGCAGTCCGCCGGCGCCGACCCGGGACCGCTCTGCTACGCCAAGGGCGGCACCGAGCCGACCATCACCGACGCGCACGTGACCCTCGGCCGCATCCCCCCGCACCTGCTCGGCGGCGAGATCCCCCTCGACGTCGACGCGGCACGGGCCGGCATCACCGAGCTCGCCGGCAGGCTCGACCTCGACTTCGAGCGCTGCGCGACCGGCATCCTCGAGATCTCGGCGTGGAACCAGGCCAACGCCCTGCGCCAGGTCTCGGTCAAGCGCGGTCTCGACGTGCGCGACTTCATGCTCGCCACCTTCGGTGGCTCGGGCTCCCTGCTCGCCTGCCGTCTCGTCGACATCCTCGGCCTCGCCGGGGTCGTCGTCCCGCAGAACCCCGGCAACGTCTCCGCGTTCGGACTGCTCACCGTCGACGTCAAGAACGACTACGTCCAGACGGCCGTCGCCCGGCACCACTCGCTCGACCACGCCGCCGTGCAGAAGACCTTCGACGACCTCACCGCCAAGGCAGCGAGCGCCCTTGACGCCGAAGGCTTCCCGCGCGACAGCCACCGCTACACGCGGACGGTCGACCTGCGCTACTTCGGGCAGGCCTACGAGGTCCGCGTCGCCGCCCCCGAGGGTGACGTCGACGAGGCGTATGCCGCGGGCGTCGCCTCACGCTTCCACGACGAGCACCGTGCCCTCTACGGCTACGACTTCCGGAACGACCCGACGCAGCAGGTCGAGTGGGTCAACCTCCGGGTCACCGGCGTCGGGCCGATCACGCGCCCCGAGCTGCGGGACCTCGCCGGCGCCGAGGGCGCTGCCGACGTGCGCGAGCGGGCCCACCGGAGCGTCCGGCCGGTCTGCTTCGACGCCGACGCCGGCTACGTCGACACCGACGTCTGGTGGCGCGCCGACCTCCTCGCCGGCGACACCGTCGAGGGCCCGGCGGTCATCGAGGAGTTCGGCTCGACGGTCCCGGTCCACCCCGGCTTCGTCGTCCGCGTCGACACCCTCGGCAACCTCGTCATCACCAAGACCACCGCCGCCCAGACCACCCCGGAGGCCTGACATGTGCTTCTCCTGCCAGACCGCCAGCACCCGACTCGCCCCCGTCGACGCCGCCGGCGCCGGAGCGGGGCTGGCAGCCGGCGCGGCCCACGCGAGCGCGCCGGACGGCATACGCAATCCTGCGGGACTGCCCACGGCCTACGAGCACGGCAACCGGCTGACGCCCGAGGGCACGACGGTCGACCCGATCCTCGTCGAGATCGTCGAGGGCACCCTCGCGAGCGTCGAGATGGAGGTCGAGACGGCCATCGCCCGCACGTCGCGCTCGCCCATGATCCGTGACGCGCACGACTTCCGCGCCGGCATCCACGACCGGCAGCTGCGCAAGCTGACCGGCCGGTCCTACAGCGCCCTCGTGCACCCCATCGCCCGCGACTTCCCGCTCGCCGAGATGAGCGAGGGCGACGTCTTCTTCCACAACGACGTCTACGAGTCCGAGGGCGGCATCGGCCACCTGCCCGACCTCTGCGTCACGGTGCCGGTCTTCTCCGGCGGTGAGGTCGTCGCCTTCGTCCAGGCCTTCGGGCACCACGACGACATCGGCGGGGCCGTGCCCGGCTCGATGCCGAGCAACGCGCAGACGGTCTTCGAAGAGGGGCTCTCGGTCCCCCCGATCAAGCTGTGGGACAAGGGAGTTCCCAACCAGGCGGCGCTGCGCATCATGACGCGCAACAGCCGCATGCCCGACAGCCTCGCCGCCGACCTCGACGCCGAGTGCTCGGCCTGCCTCATGGGCGCGCGTCGCCTGTCCGAGCTCTTCGAGCGCTACGGCCGCGACACCATCGAGGCGGCCTTCGACGCGATCCTCGACAAGACGACGGAGACCTACCGCCGCGAGATCCTCAGCAAGATCCCCGACGGCACCTACGTCTGGGAGGACTACGCCGAGCACGACGGCGTCGACGAGCCGATGCTCCACACGCAGCGGATCACGTTGACGAAGCAGTCGACCGGCGGCCCCGGCCCCGGCGACGGCGGCCCCAAGCTGATCATCGACTTCACCGGCACCGCCAAGCAGGCCAAGGGCCCGATCAACCACTGCGGCGACTACGTCGGCGGCAACTTCCTCAAGAAGTGGCTCGCGCCGATCCTCCGCAACCTCGCCGACACCCCCGAGCGGATGGCCGAGCTCGACGTCAACGAGGGCATCGTGCCGCTCATCGAGATGAGGTTCCCCGAGAAGGGCACGCTGCTCACCCCGATCTACCCGGCGCCGACGAACGCCCGCACCTTCGTCATCCTGCGCCTGCTCGGCGTCCTCGCCGGCGTCGTCGCCAAGGCCGTCGACGGCAAGATGCCCGCCGACCAGGAGACGATCCGCTACACCGGCGTCTACGGCAAGGACCGCGACGGCAACGACTACCTCATGCGAGAGGTGCTCGGCGGCGGCTCGGGCGGGCGCTACTACGCCGACGGCGAGGACACGATCCACGTCGTGCCCGACAGCCGCAACCTGCCGACGGAGTTCACCGAGAGCCGGTTCCCGTTCATCGTCGAGCGGCTCGGTCTCGCCGTCGACTCCGGTGGCGCAGGCCGCTACCGCGGCGGCCTCGGCTACGAGAAGCACATCCGGATGCTCAAGGACGCCCATTTCATGTCCATCGCCGACCGTTCCATCCTCGCCTGCTGGGGCGTCAAGGGCGGCAAGGCCGGTCGTCCCTTCGAGGTGACGGTCGACGTGGGCGGACCCGAGGAGCGCACCGTCGACGCCCTCGCCGACGCCGAGGTCGTCAAGGCCGGTCAGGTCATCCGCATCCGCACCACCGGAGGCGGCGGCTGGGGCGACCCGCTCGACCGGCCCTACGACGAGGTCGAGCGCGACCTGCGCTGGGGCAAGGTCTCCTTCGACGGAGCACGCCGCGACTACGGCGTCGTCGCCACCGGCGACCTCGACGGCCCCGTCATCGACACCGACGCGTCAGACGCGTTGCGCGAGCAGCTGCGTGCGGATCGGGCCGCCGAGCAGCCCTTCTTCGACCGTGGGCCCGGCTACGCAACGCTGGCCGCGGGACGGACTGCGGCAGATGTCGACTGGGTCTGACCGTGACGACAGTCCTCGTGATCGGCGCGACCGGCAAGACCGGTCGCGCCGTCACGCGCGCGCTTGCCTCGCAGGAGGTCGACGTGCGCGCTGCGGTGCGCTCCACCGAGGCCGGGAAGAGAGCGTATGCCGCTGGGGCCCGGTCGATCTCGGTCGTTGACCTCGAGTCCGGGGTCGGGCTCGACGAGGCCCTCGCCGGTGTCGACGCCGTCTACCACCTCGCGCCCAACGTGCACCCTGACGAGGTCGGGATCGCCGAGCGCGTCGCCGCCGCGGCCGAGCGAGCAGGCCTGTCCCGCTTCGTCTTCCACTCGGTGCTGCACCCGGACGAGGCTTCGATGCCGCATCATCTCCGCAAGGCGGAGGCCGAGAAGGTCATCCGTGATCACCTGCCCGGGGTCACGGTGCTGCGCCCCGCGGCATACCACCAGAACCTCGTCGACGCAGCGGCCAGCGGGCAGCTCACCGTGCCGTACTCGCTCGACGCGCCCTTCACGAACGTCGACCTCGCCGACGTGGCGCAGGTCGCCGTGACAGTGCTGACCCGCATCGGGCACGAGGGCCTGACGTACGACCTGGCCGGCCCCGAGGTGCTCTCGGTCCGCGACCTGGCGCGCGTCGCCACGGACGTGCTCGGCCGCCCCGTGCAGGCCATCCGCGTGGACGTCGCCGAGTGGGTGGCCGGACCCGGTGCGACCCTGTCGGCCCAGGCCCGCGACGACCTCTTGGCGATGTTCGCGTCCTACGACCGGGGCGGCCTCGTCGGCGACCCGTCGACGCTGCGCCGCCTGCTCGGGCACGAACCGGGGACGTGGGCGCAGGTGCTGGCTCACCCCTGACGTCCAGCAGAGGCGGTGGGCGCCTCAGTCGACGTCGAACTCCTCGATGGTCTGACGCACCGTGTTGGTCGGCGAGTCCGAGCCGTTGGGCCGCTCCTCGCGCGTGATGACGCGCTTGTGCTGCGTGCCCTTCGCCCCGTGCCAGATGAGCAGGCCGCCGGCCACCATGAGGATGACCCCGACGGTGGGCAGGCTGATGGCGGGCGTGTTGGCGCGGACCGCAAAGGCCAGGATGGCCCCGACGACGGCGAGCAGGACCCCGACTCCCACGTGTGCCCACCTCTCGGCTCGACCGAAGCGCGCCGGACGGCGCCTGAAGACATTATCTCCCCGCGCCCCGCGGACCGAAACGGTCCAGGCGAGATCGACGGCCCCGCCCCCGGACGGCGGTGCAGCAGCCCACGGACCTCGGCCCGACGGCATACATCTGCCAATGTCGGTGGCTGCCTTGGGCAGGAGGTGACAACGCGCCCGCTCCGCCGCGCTCCCTAGGCTCACGCCATGACGACCGAGGACGCGCCGTGAGGGTGCTCGTGGCGCTGGGCGGCAACGCCATGACCGGGCCCGACGGCAGCGCGACGCCCCAGGCCCAGCTCGACGCCATCGCCGTCGCGAGCCACCACCTCGCCGAGCTCGTCGCCGCCGGCCACGAGGTCGTCATCACGCACGGCAACGGGCCCCAGGTCGGCAACCTCCTCGTCAAGAACGAGCTCGCCGCGCACGTCGTGCCGCCGGTCCCGCTCGACTGGTGCGGCGCCCAGACGCAGGGGACGATCGGTTTCACGCTGCTCGACACCCTCGAGGGTGCCCTCGCCGCCCGTCACGTCGAGCGACCGGTCGCCGCGATCATCACGCGCACCCTCGTCGACGCCGACGACCCCGGCTTCACCCACCCGACGAAGCCGATCGGGCGCTTCCTGCCCCGCGAGCAGGCCCAGACGCTCATCGACCACGGCGAGCGCTGGGAGGACCGCGGCGAGAAGGGCTGGCGTCGCGTCGTCGCCTCCCCCGAGCCGGTCGAGGTCCTCGAGACGCACACGCTCCACACGCTCCTCGCCGCCGGTTACGTCGTCGTCACGGCCGGAGGCGGCGGCATCCCCGTCGTCCGCGGCAGTGACGGCGCCATGCACGGCGTCGAGGCCGTCATCGACAAGGACCTCACGGCCGCCCTGCTCGCCCGGGCCGTCCACGCCGACGCGCTCGTCATCGCGACCGACGTCGCCCACGCCGTCGCCGGCTGGGGCACGCCGGAGGCCCACGACATCGGCCGGGTCACGCTCGCCGAGATGGAGGCGTATGCCGCCGCCGGCCACTTCGCGTCGGGCTCGATGGGTCCGAAGGTCGAGGCCGCCCTGCGCTTCGTCCGCTCCGGCGGTTCGCGCTCGATCATCACAGCACTCGACCAGCTCGCCCCGGCCATCGACGGCCACGTCGGGACCGTCATCGAAAACCCTGAAAGAGAAAGGTGATTCACGTGCCCGAAGCCATTGAGGTGCGCAAGGTCCCCATCCACTCGGTCGCGGACGCGTCGGAGCTCGCGAAGCTCATCGACGACGGCGTCATGGAGGCCAGCCGCGTCATCGCCATCATCGGCAAGACCGAGGGCAACGGTGGGGTCAACGACTACACGCGCATCATCGCCGACCGCGCCTTCCGCGAGGTCCTCGTCGAGAAGGGCGCTCCGGCCGACCAGGTCAAGCAGGTCCCGATCGTGTGGTCCGGCGGCACCGACGGCATCATCAGCCCGCACGCGACGATCTTCGCGACCGTCCCGGCCGACAAGGCCGAGCAGTCCGACGAGCCCCGGCTGACGGTCGGGTTCGCCATGAGCGAGCCGATCAAGCCCGAGGAGATCGGCTACGTCGCGATGGTCCAGAAGGTCGCCGACGCCGTGAAGGTCGCCATGGAGCGCGCCGGCATCACCGACCCGGCCGACGTCCACTACGTCCAGACCAAGACGCCGCTGCTGACGATCCACACGATCCGCGACGCGAAGTCCCGAGGCCACGAGGTCTGGACCGAGCACACCCACGAGTCGATGGACCTCTCCAACGGCACGACGGGCCTCGGCATCGCCGTCGCCCTGGGCGAGATCGAGATGCCGACCGACGCCGACATCATGCACAACCGGTCGCTCTTCTCGTCGGTCGCCTCGTGCAGCTCGGGCGTCGAGCTCGACCAGGCGCAGGTCGTCGTCGTCGGCAACACCAAGGGCATCGGCGGCCGCTACCGCATCGGCCACTCGGTCATGCAGGACGCGCTCGACGCCGACGGCGTGTGGGCTGCGATCAAGGACGCCGGGCTCGACCTGCCGGAGCGCCCGCACACCAGCGACATCCAGGGCAGGCTCGTCAACGTGTTCCTCAAGTGCGAGGTGAGCCAGGACGGCACCGTGCACGGCCGGCGCAACGCGATGCTCGACGACTCGGACGTGCACTGGCACCGCCAGATCAAGTCGGCCGTCGGCGGCGTCACGGCGTCGGTCACGGGCGACCCCGCCGTCTTCGTGTCGGTGTCGGCCGCGCACCAGGGCCCCGACGGCGGTGGCCCGGTCGCCGCGATCGTCGACCTCGGCGAGGGCGAGCCCACCGGCTACCGCTGGACCCGCTGACCCCGCTGAACGGCATACGCCCAATCGAAAGAGCGATCCGTCCGGCCTCACAAGATCGAAAGAGCGATCCGTCCGGCTCAGCGGGACCTCAGGGTCCTACTGAGAGCGGACGGATTGCTCTTTCGATTGTCGTCAGTGGGCGAAGTGGCGGGTGCCGGTGAAGTACATCGTCACGCCGGCTGCCTTGGCCGCCTCGATGACCTCGTCGTCGCGGATGGAGCCGCCGGGCGCGACGACAGCGCGCACGCCGGCGTCGAGCAGGATCTGCAGTCCGTCGGCGAAGGGGAAGAACGCGTCGGACGCGGCGACCGAGTCGAGGGCCCGCTCCTCCCCCGCACGCCGCACGGCGAGGTAGCAGGAGTCGACGCGGTTCACCTGTCCCATGCCGACGCCGACCGCGGCGCCGTCCTTGGCCAGCAGGATCGCGTTGGACTTCACGGCGCGGATCGCGCGCCAGGCGAACTGCAGGTCGGCCAGGGTCGCGTCGTCCGCCGACTCGCCGGCGACGAGGCGCCAGTTCGCGGCGTCGTCGCCACCCGTGACGTCGCCGCCCTCGCCGCGCACGACGGCGTCCACCTTGTCGACCGTCTGCACGAGCAGGCCACCGCTGACGGCACGCGTCTCGATCGGGTCGGCCGCCTCGGCCATGCCGACGGGCAGGCGTAGGATGCGGAGGTTCTTCTTGGTCGTGAGGATCTCGAGGGCCTCGGGCTCGTAGTCGGGCGCGATGATGACCTCGGTGAAGACCGGCTTGGCCGCCGCCGCCATCGCTGCCGTGACGGTCCGGTTCGCGGCGATGATGCCGCCGTAGGCGCTCACCGGGTCGGTCGCGTGGGCCCGCTCGTAGGCCTCCTCGATCGTGCCGCCGATGGCGATGCCGCACGGGTTGGCGTGCTTGATGATCGCGACGGTCGGCTGGTCGCCGTGGTCATGCGCGGCGCGCACCGCGGCGTCGGTGTCGACGTAGTTGTTGTAGGACATCTCCTTGCCGTGCAGCTGCTCGGCGGAGGCCACGCCCGGACGCCAGTGGCGGTAGAGCGCAGCGCCCTGGTGCGGGTTCTCGCCGTAGCGCAGGGCCGCCGCACGGTCGAAGGTCGCGCCGGTCCACGCCGGGAAGCCGGTGCCGTCCGTCGTGTCGGCGACGACGGTGCCCATCCAGCTAGCGACGGTGTTGTCGTAGCTCGCCGTGTGCACGAACGCCTCGGCAGCGAGGCGGCGGCGCTCGGTCAGCGTGAAGCCCCCCGCCGTCACGGCCTCCGTGACGTGGGCGTATGCCGTGGGGCTCGTCACGATGGCGACGCTCGCGTGGTTCTTCGCTGCGGCGCGCACCATCGACGGCCCGCCGATGTCGATCTGCTCGACGCACTCGTCCTCGCTCGCACCCGACGCAACGGTCTCGCGGAAGGGGTAGAGGTTGACGACGACGAGGTCGAACGGCTCGACACCGAGGTCGGCGAGCTGCTGCACGTGGTCCGGGTTGCGGGTGTCGGCGAGGATGCCGGCGTGGACCTTGGGGTGCAGCGTCTTGACCCTGCCGTCGAGGCACTCGGGAAAGCCGGTCAGCTCCTCGACCTGAGTCACGGGCACGCCCGCGGCGGCGATCGTCTTGGCCGTGGAGCCCGTGGAGACGATGGCGACGCCGGCAGCGTCGAGCGCGCGGGCCACCTCGTCGAGGCCGGACTTGTCGTAGACGGAGACGAGGGCCCGCTTGATGGGGCGGCGGCCGTCGGTCGCAGCGGACGGGGCGGCGGTCATAGGTGCACTCCTGGTTCGGTGACGTCGGTCGCGGCATGCCCCGGGTCGGACCCGGTGGCTTCCGTTCTCGCGAGGCACCCAGGCGGTCGATGCTCCCGACGTCACTCCCCGGTGGTGTCCCACCCGCGCCAGTCGTGTTTGCCCAGCCTACCGTCGATCGAGAGAGCAGTTCGTCCGTCGTGCGGACGGATCGCTCKTTCGATCAGCGAGKGGGGCGGCGCGGGKCGGGGACGGATCGCTCKTTCGATCAGCGAGTGGGGCGGCGCGGGKCGGGGACGGATCGCTCKTTCGATCAGCGAGKGGGGCGGATCAGCCGATGCGGACTCGGCGGCCCTCGACGGCGAAGCCTTCGCGGGCCAGGCGGCTCACGACGTCGACGAGCAGCTCGCGCTCGTGGACCTTGATGCGCTCGTGCAGGCTCTCCTCGGTGTCGTCGTCCTCGACGGCGACGACGCGCTGCTCGATGATCGGCCCGGTGTCGACGCCGGCGTCGACGAGGTGGCACGTCGTGCCGGTCACCTTGACGCCGTAGGCGAGGGCGTCGCGCACCCCGTGGGCACCGGGGAAGCTCGGCAGCAGGGCCGGGTGGGTGTTGACGACCGGGGCCACCCCGAGCGTCGCCGGGCCGAGGATCCGCATGAAGCCGGCCGTCACGACGAAGCGCGGCGAGGCGGCAGCAACCTGCTCGGCCAGTGCGGCATCCCACGCACGCCGGTCGGAATGCTCTTTCGGTGCCACGGTGAACGTCGGTATGCCGGCCCGCTCGGCGCGCTCGAGGCCGACGCACGGGCGGTCGGCGCCGACCGCCGCGATCCGCACCCCGTAGGCCGGGTCGGCCGAGGCGTCGATGAGGGCCTGGAGCAGGGTGCCCGAGCCGGAGACGAGGACCACGACGTCGACGGGGGCGGGAGCACTGGTGGGCGCGCTGGCAGGGGCATCGCTCGTCACGCCGCGGAGTGTATCGGTCGGGGTGATGCGGGGTCGGTCGGCGCCATGGGCGAGGATGGGCGCGTGACCGACCCCGACCTGCAGGACCAGATCGTCTTCGCCCGCGAGAAGGCCAAGCGCACCCTCCCCGTCGCGCTGCTCGTGCTCCTCGGCCTCACCGCGATGTACCTCCCGCTGCCCAAGCGCTTCGTGGCCTTCGTGCCGCTCGTCCTCGCCGTGGCGCTCACGGTGCGCCTGCTCCGCTTCCTGTCGCCGCGCACGGGCAGGGAGAAGATCTGGCCGGTCGTCACGCTCGTCATCGCCGGGATGCTGCTGTCGACGCTGGCGGTGCAGGTCGCGTTCTACGACTCGGTGAGCGCCTACGAGGAGTGCCTCGCCGGTGCCCAGACGAGCATCGCCGCGGGCAGCTGCGCACCGCTGCGGGACGCCGGGCTGCTCGGTCTCGTCATGCGCTGAGGTCGGACGCGGAGAGCGAACGGGGAGCCCACGGGCCCCGCACCCCGGTCAGTCCTCGTCGCCCGATCCGGCGGCCTTCTCGTCCTGGGCTGCAGGCTCGGCAGCCTCCTCCTGCTGGCGTTCGCGCCGACGCTCACGCAGCACGAGCGCGGCCGCGTAGAGGAGCGCGCCACCGACGACCTCGATCGTGAGGGCGGCGGCGAACGGCCCGAGGGGCGCGCCGACGGCCGAGAGCCGGTCGACCCCCACGGCCCCGTTGCCGAGGGCCGTCACGCCGAGGACGACGGCGACCGCCAGGAGGGCCGTGACCGCGGTGGCGGTCAACCGGGCACGCACGTTGCCGAAGAACTCGAGCTCGGAGTCGACCCGCCGCCCGAGCCAGGCGCCGAGGAGCACGGGAGCCAGCACCACGGCATACATGATCGCCGGGTAGTCGGCCGCCTGCGGAAGGGCGCCGAGCACCGGCACGAGCGGCAGCATCCCCGGCTGGGCGGCGGCGGGAGTGATCGTCGACCCCAGTGCGACCTGGAAGCCGGGACCGGCGAGGAACGACAGGGCCCACGTCGCCGCGTTGCCGAGGAGGGCGAGCTGGGCGAGGGAGATGATGGCGAGGGCCCCGACGTTGGCGGCGTACTGGTCCTGGACGTCGGCCACCGTCGTCCACGACACGGCGACGCGGAGGACGACCACGACGAGCCCGAGCGCGAGCAGCTGGCCCGCTCCGCGCCACCCGGCACGCCACACCGACGGCAGCCAGGTCGGCCCCCTCCGGAACCACGAGCGGACGAAGGCCGGCGCCGTGTCGTCGTCGGGGCGGAGCAGGACGAAACCGAGCGCCGCGACCGGGACGAGGAGCGAGCCCAGGACGGCCGCGACGCCGGGCGTGGCGGGACCGCCGAGCGTGAAGAGCGCCAGGACCGCCGAGACGAGTCCGTAGCCGAGGACGAAGCCCGGCACGATGCCCCACTGCGCGACACGGCTCCAGGCGCCCGCGCCGACACGCAGACGCTCGGTCGCCGCGAGACGTCGGGCCCACCGGACGGCGATGTAGACGAAGACGAGCAGGAGCAGCAGCGGGGTCACGGAGAGCGACACGGTGCCGGCGCCGACCGACTGACCGTGCCCGAGGAACCAGATCGCGCTCGCGACCGACACGGCCGAGAACCATCCGACCGAGGTCTCCGGCGCCGCGACCCAGCCGATGAGGGCGGGCAGCACGACGACCGACCACGTCCCGATCGCAGCGAGGGCGCCGGCCCGCAGCGAGGCCGGCATGGCCGTCGCAGGGCTTACCGACGAGGTCGTCGCCGCAGCGGTCGTGGTGGTCGTGCTCGGCGGGGCCAGTGGTCTCACTCCTGCAATGCGGATCCGGTGGTTCATCCCCATGGTCACAAGATCCGCGCCTCTGAGCGAGCGCCCACGCCGGTGACCCCCGACCGGACCCCGACCGGACCCAGACCGGACCCAGACCGGACCCAGACCGGACCCAGACCGGACCCCAGAGCGGACTCTGGAGCCTGGGACCTGGGGGCGTCTGGCCACGCCGAAGTACCCGCTGCGCCACACGGCATACGCGCTCGGTGGGAACGACGAACGGGCGGCCACCCGAAGGTGACCGCCCGCTCGAAACGCTTGTCGCGCAGACTACTTGGCGATGCCCTGCATGATCTCGCGCATGAGGTCAGCGGTCTCGGACGGCGTCTTGCCGACCTTGACGCCGGCGGCCTCGAGGGCCTCCTTCTTGGCCTGCGCCGTGCCCGAGCTGCCCGACACGATGGCGCCGGCGTGGCCCATCGTCTTGCCCTCGGGGGCGGTGAAGCCGGCGACGTAGCCGACGACCGGCTTCGTCACGTGCTCCTTGATGTAGGCCGCCGCACGCTCCTCGGCGTCGCCGCCGATCTCGCCGATCATGACGATCGCGTCGGTGTCGGGGTCGTTCTGGAACGCCTCGAGGCAGTCGATGTGCGTCGTTCCGATGATCGGGTCGCCGCCGATGCCGACGGCCGAGCTGAAGCCGAAGTCCCGCAGCTCGTACATCATCTGGTAGGTCAGCGTGCCCGACTTGGAGACGAGGCCGATGCGGCCGGTGCCCGAGATGTCGGCCGGGATGATGCCGGCGTTGCTGACGCCCGGGGTGATGAGACCGGGGCAGTTCGGGCCGACGATGCGCGTCGTGCCCTGCTCCTTGGCGTAGTTGTAGAACTCCGCGGTGTCCTTGACCGCGACGCCCTCGGTGATGACGACCGCGAGCGGGATGGCGGCGTCGATCGCCTCGACCGCGGCGGCCTTGGTGAACTGGGCGGGCACGAAGATCACCGACACGTTGGCGCCGGTGGCCTCGATGGCCTCCTTGACGGTGCCGTAGACGGGGACGGAGACGCCGCCCTCGAAGTCGACCGTGGTGCCGGCCTTGCGCGGGTTGACGCCGCCGACGATGGTCGTGCCGGACTTCAGCATGCGCTGGGTGTGCTTCATGCCCTCGGACCCGGTCATGCCCTGGACGATGACCTTCGAGTCGGCGTTGAGGAAGATAGCCATGGTTTCGTTCTCGCTTCTCTTGGCTCGGTGGTCAGTTGGCGGGCCGGGCGGCGAGCTCGGCGGCGCGGCGCGCGGCGCCATCCATCGTCGGCTCGATCGTCACGAGCGGGTGGTTGCGCTCCTGCAGGATGCGACGGCCCTCCTCGACGTTGTTGCCGTCGAGGCGCACGACGAGCGGGCGGTCCTCCTCGTCACCGAGCGCGTCGAGCGCGCCGACGATGCCGTTGGCGACGGCGTCGCAGGAGGTGATGCCGCCGAAGACGTTGACGAAGACGCTCCTGACCTGCGGGTCCGACAGGATGATGTGCAGGCCGTTGGCCATGACCTCGGCGCTCGCACCGCCACCGATGTCGAGGAAGTTGGCCGGCTTCTGGCCGCCGAACTGCTCACCGGCGTACGCGACGACGTCGAGCGTGCTCATGACGAGGCCCGCGCCGTTGCCGATGATGCCGACGGAGCCGTCGAGCTTGACGTAGTTGAGGTTCTTCTCCTTGGCGGCCGCCTCGAGCGGGTCCGCGTGGGCCGAGTCCTCGAGGGCCTCGTGGTCGGCGTGGCGGAAGCCGGCGTTCTCGTCGAGCGTCACCTTGCCGTCGAGGGCGACGATGTCGCCGTCCTCGGTCTTGACGAGCGGGTTGACCTCGACGAGCGTCGCGTCCTCGTCGCGGTAGACGGCCCACAGCTTCTGCAGGACGTCGGCGATCGCGGGCTTGTCGGCGTCGTCGAAGCCGGCGGCGTCGACGATCTCCTTCGCCTTGGCCTCGTCGATGCCCCTGTTGGGGTCGACCGCGATGCGCGCGAGCGCCTCGGGACGCTCGACGGCGAGCTCCTCGATCTCCATGCCGCCCTCCTTGGAGCACATGGCGAGGTAGGTGCGGTTGGCCCGGTCGAGCAGGACCGAGAAGTAGTACTCCTCGGCGATGCGGGCGCCCTGGGCGATCATCACGGTGCCCACGGTGTGGCCCTTGATGTCCATCCCGAGGATGGCCTCGGCCGCGGCCTGGGCCTCGTCGGGGCTCTTCGTGACCTTGACGCCACCGGCCTTGCCGCGGCCGCCGGTCTTCACCTGCGCCTTGACGACGGTGACACCGCCCGACTTCGGTCCGATCTGCTCAGCGGCCGCTCGGGCCTGCTCAGGGGTGGTGGCGATGGCGCCGGCCAGCACGGGCACCCCGTGCTTCTCGAACATGTCGCGGGCTTGGTACTCGAAGAGATCCACGGGTGGGGTCCGTCCTCGTCGTCGATTCGAATCGTCGTCGATCGCGTCGCTGCGGCGTCCCGGGGCCCACGTGCTCACGCTCTCGCGCTCGGACGGGCCCTGCGCCGTGGCGCAACCGAATCAGGCTGTCGCTCGGACTCTAGTGGCTCCGGCCTGCGGCGACGGCATCGGGTCTGCCTGACCGGACAAAGATCACACCGCCATCTCACCCACGGTCCGGTCGGCCGATCCGGCCGGAGGCGTACATCTGCCGTGTGGGCGTATGCCGTGTGGCGTATGCCGTATGCCGTGGGGTGCGGGCTGGCGCGCGGGCCGCCTCAGGCGGGGTGGACGTGCTCGCGGACCCAGCCGACGATCTCCATCGTCGTCGCGCCGGGCGTGAAGACCTTGGCGACGCCGAGCTTCTCGAGCGCAGCGATGTCGTCGTCGGGGATGATGCCGCCGCCGAAGACGACGATGTCGCTCGCGTCCCGCTCGGCGAGCAGCTCGACGACCCGCGCGAAGAGGGTCAGGTGCGCCCCGGAGAGGACCGAGAGCCCGACGACGTCGGCGTCCTCCTGGATGGCCGCCTCGACGATCTGCTCGGGCGTCTGGTGCAGGCCGGTGTAGATGACCTCCATGCCGGCGTCGCGCAGCGCCCGCGCGACGACCTTCGCGCCGCGGTCGTGGCCGTCGAGGCCGGGCTTGGCCACGACGACACGGATGACGTCGGTCGAGACCGGCCCTGTGCCGGTCGCGCTCTCGTCGACAGTCGCGGCAACGGCGTCGGCACCCAGGGACTCGCTCATGCCGGGCACTCTAGCCAGCCTGGGGAGACGCGGCGCGCGAGAGTGACGGAAGACCCACCCGTCGGGGTACGTTCGACAGGTGGCAATGGCAGCACGAGCGGCGACGACGCCGCGGCAGGCACGCACCTCGACCGGTGCCGCGAAGCGGGGCCCCCGGGGCTTCGTCGCGGCCGTCGGGGAGGTCGCCGGCGCGCTCCTCACGCCGACCGGGCTCGCCGGGGCCGCACTCGAGGCGTCCTGGATGGGCCTGCACCTCGGGCTCTATCCCCTCGGTCTGCTCGGTTCACGCGCGAGCGACCGGCGCCAGGGCTACCGGCTCGGCCACCTGCCCCCCAGCCAGCGCGGGCTCGCGATCCAGAACGTCGAGGCGGCCGAGACCCCGATCCTGCTCGTGCACGGCATGGTCGACAACCGCTCGATCTTCACGGTCCTGCGCCGTGGCCTCGTGCGACGCGGCTTCGGGCGCATCGAGACGATCAACTACTCCATCTTCACCGGCGACGTGCGGGCGGCCGCCGCCGCCCTCGGCGCCGAGGTCGAGCGGATCGTCGAGGAGACCGGCTACGAGCGCATCCACGTCATCGGCCACTCCATGGGCGGCCTCATCGCGCGCTACTACGTGACACGTCTCGGCGGCGACCAGCACGTGCACACCCTCGTCACGCTCGGCACCCCGCACCGGGGCAGCTACCTCGCGTACACGTGGAACAACGGCCTGACCCGCCAGCTCCGCCCAGGGAGCGCCCTCATGGACGAGCTCGCCGCCCCGGTCAAGGAGTGCCAGACGCGCTTCCTCGTCTACTGGTCCGACCTCGACCAGGTCGTCGTTCCCCAGCACAACGCGGCGCTGCACCATGCCGACCTCAACGTGCACAACGTCGCCCTCCACGGCGTCGGACACATGAGCCTGCCGATCACGAGCAGCGTCGTGCACGGCATCTCCACCGCGCTGGCCCACCTCGACACCTCGGGCGCGACGGTCACCCCCGGAGTCAGCTCCCTGGGCAGTCGGCGCTCCGGTCCGGCGGCGAAGAAGCCGCTCCGCGACGGCGCCGCGAGCCGCGCCGGCTCTTCGCGCTGACGGCCCGCTCCCCCGGACCGGAGGCTCTCGGCCGTCTGACGCCTGCCCGCTTGTGGACCACCGCGGGGGCGGATCTCACGGATACCCTAGCGTCGTGCCCAGTCGCGTCCCCCGCGACGCCGGACGACCATGGACGTGGCGTGATTTTGGATCACGAAATGGTCACGTTACGCTGACGGCTCTCGCCTCTGTGACCGATAGGTAAGTCCTTCGTGCCCAAAACCCGATACACCGGCCGGCACCGGCCGGCAGCCAAGCCTTCTCGGGGCCGACAGTTCGTCGTCCCCGTTGCGCTGCTCTCCACGACCGTCGCCGGCGGCCTGGTCGCCCGTGCCGCGGGTGCGAGCGAGCTGCCCCAGGCGGCTGCCATGAAGAACGTGTCGAACTCGACCGCCCTCGGTGCCACCGCGGACTCCGGCGCCGTCGCCGCCGCGGCGGACCGCACCGGCGCCCGCTCCTCGCGCGACATGACCCGGGACGCCAAGACCCTCATCGTCAGCGCGAGCCAGAGTGCGACCCAGAGAGCCGCCCAGGCCCAGGCCGCGGCTGCTGACCAGGCGAAGCGCGACGCGGCCGCCCGCGCGATCGCCCAGGCCCATCGCTGGGTCTCCCCCGTCGCCGGCTACACCCTCACCTCCGGCTTCGGCCTCCGCTGGGGCAAGATGCACCCGGCACAGGACCTCGCCTGCCCGGTCGGCAGCCCCGTCCACGCCCTCTCGAGCGGCACCGTGGTCTTCGCGGGGTGGTCCACCGAGGGTTACGGCAACCTCGTCAAGGTCCGCTACTGGGACGGCACCGTCTCGTGGATGGCGCACAACAGCCGCCTGCTCGTCGCCGTCGGCGACGCGGTCTCCCCCGGTCAGCCCATCGCCTTCAGCGGCAGCACCGGCCACTCGACCGGCCCGCACGTGCACCTCGAGATCCACCCGGGCGACGGCAGCGCAGTCGTCCCCACCACGTGGCTCGCCGCGCGGGGCGTCACCCTCTGACCGACGCCGCATCGCGGCACGAGGCCCGTCCCCCTCGGGGACGGGCCTCGTCGCGTCCGTGCCCGTCTGACCTCGCGCATCCGGCGGTGGACCTGACGATGTAGCGTTCCGCGCGCGCGAATTCGTCGGGAATGTCACCATTGTCCCCGTCCCCGCACCGCGCCCGTCATCGTCGCAGTGCTTCCGTCGTGACGAGACGAGCTCCAGATGCCAGCTTCCACCCAGACCCGTCGCGCCCGGTCTCGCACGTTCGCGTCGGCGATGCTCGCGCTGTGCGTGGCCACCACCGTCACCGTCGCCGCCGCCGCGACGCCGGCGGCCGCCGCCGACACGTCGCCGACCACCGGGACGGCCGAGTCGACGGCTCCGGCACCGGTCGTCCCTCCCGGGCCCGCCGGGATGCCTGCCGGCATCGAACGGCCTGCCGCGTACGTCCCGTCCAACGACTGCGACCCGGTCGCCAAGCCGGGCACCGTCCGGCTCGGCGACCTGCTCAAGGCGACGTACGGCTCGTACTACAACACGGTCTCGACCTGCACGCCGGGACCTGCATCGACCAGCGAACACTTCGACGGGCGCGCCATCGACTACTTCCTCAACGTGCGCGACGCGACCCAGAGCGCACAGGCGTCCGCGTTCCTGTCCTGGCTGACGGCTCCGGATGCGGCCGGCAACGCATTCGCGAACGCGCGCCGCCTCGGGGTCATGTACGTCATCTGGAACAACCAGATCTGGGCGACGTACCGCGCCTCGGAGGGGTGGCGCCCCTACCTGAACTGTGCGTCGACGCCGGCGACCAGCTCGGACACGAACTGCCACCGCAACCACATCCACATCAGCATGTCGTGGGAGGGGGCGATGGGGCGCACCTCCTACTGGACCAAGACGGTCGCAGCCCAGGACTTCGGGCCGTGCCGATTCCCGGACCTGAACTGGGCGCCGCGGTACAGCGGCTTCAACCCGAACCAGTGCCCGAGCTACCCGACCGTGGCGGCCCCCTCCGGCTCGAGCTCGCTGCTGACGACCCTGGTCACGAACTCGGGGATGGACCTTCGGTACGGCTCGACCGGTCCGGTCGTGACCGCCGTCCAGACCGTGCTCAACGTGAGCGCCACGGGCGGCTTCTACAGCCAGACCCAGGCCGCGCTGACCGCCTGGCAGAGCGCACACCAGGTCGCCGCGACCGGCGTCATGGACCCGCCCACCTGGCGGGCCATGCTCAAGGCGTTCGGGAAAGCGACACCGCCGAGCGCGGACGTCGTCCACGGCTTCGACGCGGACGGGACCGCGGACGTCCTCGCGGTCACCTCGACCGGCAGCCTGCGGCTCTACAGCGGGGACGGTGCCGGCTACGTCACCGGCGGGTCACAGATCGGCCTCTCCTGGAACATGTTCGACACGGTGTTCTCCCCCGGCGACTTCACCGGCGACGGAAAGGCCGACCTGATCGGCCGCACCCCGGCCGGGGCGCTCGTGCTCTACCGCGGCAACGGCGCCGGCGGGTTCACCGGCGGCGGCGTGCAGATCGGCCTGTCGTGGAACATGTTCGACACGGTCTTCTCCCCCGGCGACTTCACCGGCGACGGGAAACCCGACCTGATCGGCCGCACCCCGGCCGGGGCGCTCGTGCTCTACCGCGGCAACGGCGCCGGCGGCTTCACCGGCGGCGGCGTGCAGATCGGGCTGTCGTGGAACATGTTCGACATGGTGCTCGGCGCGGGCGACTTCACCGGCGACGGGAAACCCGACCTTTTCGGGCGCACCCCGTCCGGGGCTCTTCTCCTCTACCGGGGCAACGGCGCCGGCGGGTTCACCGGCGGCGGCGTGCAGGTCGGCGCCGGCTGGGGCATCTACCGGACGGTCTTCTCCGCCGGCGACCTCAACGGGGACGGGCACGGCGACATCGTGGGGATCAAGGGCGACGGCAGGTTCTACGTGTATGCCGGAGACAGCAGCGGCCGCTTCACGTTGGCAGCTCGCCAGGCCGGGACCGGCTGGACGTTTCCCACGGTCTTCGCGGTGAGCTGACCTGCCAGTCCTCCACACGCCGCTCGGCGGCAT
Source organism: Terrabacter sp. 2YAF2 (assembly GCF_052114705.1). Taxonomy (NCBI): domain Bacteria; kingdom Bacillati; phylum Actinomycetota; class Actinomycetes; order Micrococcales; family Intrasporangiaceae; genus Terrabacter; species Terrabacter sp. 2YAF2. The sequence continues at coordinate 169,269 of NZ_JBFRFG010000002.1, read as the reverse complement.
ACGGCGTCGCCTGAGGGTCCCGCTCGCGGGCCCGCGGGTCAGAGCTTGACGAGCGGGGCGTAGCGGAGCAGGAGGCGCTTGGTCCCGGTGTCGGCGCCGAAGTCGACGTGGGCCATCGACTTGTCGCCGTCGCCCTCGACCCGGACCACGGTGCCGAGGCCGAACGAGTCGTGGGTGACGCGGTCGCCCGACTGGAGCGCGATGACGGGTCGCTTGCCGGCGCTGCGCACCCCGGGACGGGCCGCCAGCGTCGCGACGGCGGGACGGTCGGAGCCGCGGGCCCCGCTGAACGACGGGCCCAGTCGCTGCCAGTCGAGCAGGTCGCCGGGGATCTCGTCGAGGAAGCGCGACGGCGGGTTGTACTGCGGTGCGCCCCACGCGGATCGGACGGCCGCGCGCGAGAGGTAGAGCCGCTCGCGGGCCCGGGTGATGCCGACGTAGGCGAGGCGGCGCTCCTCCTCGAGCTCCTTGGGGTCACCGAGCGCGCGCATGTGCGGAAAGGTGCCGTCCTCGAGGCCGGTGAGGAAGACGACGGGGAACTCGAGGCCCTTGGCCGTGTGCAGCGTCATGAGGGTCACGACCCCCTGCGCCTTGGCCTCGGGCTCGTCGGGGATCTCGTCGGCGTCGGCGACCAGGGAGACCTGCTCGAGGAACTCCTCGAGCGCACCTGCGGGCCCGACGTCCTCGGGCTCGACGCCGGGTGCCAGCTCGCCGCCGGACTCCTCGAGCTCGGTGGCGCGGCGGTCGTCGTACTCCTGCGCGACGGCCACGAGCTCGGCGAGGTTCTCGACCCGGGTCTCGTCCTGCGGGTCGTGGCTCGCCCGCAGCTCGGCGAGGTAGCCGCTCTCCTCGAGCGTCATCTCGAGCAGGGCGGCGACGCTGTCGTCGGCCTCGTAGGAGGTGCGGAGCTTCTCGAGCAGCACCGTGAAGCCCTGGATGGCCGCGACGGAGCGCGTGGCGATGCCCGGCGCGTCCTCGGCGCGGCCGAGCGCCGCGACGAAGGGGATGCGCTCGCGCTCGGCGAGGGCCGCCACGCACGCCTCGGCGCGGTCACCGATGCCGCGCTTGGGCGTGTTGAGGATGCGGCGCAGGTTGACCGTGTCGGTGGGGTTGGAGACGACCCGAAGGTAGGCCAGGGCGTCCTTGACCTCGCGCCGCTCGTAGAAGCGCGTGCCGCCGACCACCTTGTAGGGCAGTCCGACCCGCACGAGAACCTCCTCGATGGCACGGCTCTGCGCGTTGGTGCGATAGAAGACCGCGACGTCGCCGGGCTTGACGCCCTTGTCGGCGAGGTCGTCGATCTCCTTGGCGATGAAGGCCGCCTCGTCGTGCTCGTTGTCGCCGACGTAGCCGGTGATCATCGGCCCGTCGCCGGAGTCGGTCCAGAGGTTCTTGGCGCGGCGCCCCTCGTTGCGGGCGATGACGGAGTTGGCGGCGCGCAGGATGCGCTGCGTCGAGCGGTAGTTCTGCTCGAGCAGGATGGTGCGGGCGTCTGGGTAGTCCTGCTCGAACTCGAGGATGTTGCGGATGGTCGCGCCGCGGAAGGCGTAGATCGACTGGTCGGAGTCGCCGACGACGCAGAGCTCGGCCGGCGGGACGGCATAGGCCCCCTCGGGTCCCTTGACCTCGCCGACGAGCTCCTTGATGAGCTGGTACTGCGCCTGGTTGGTGTCCTGGTACTCGTCGACGAGTACGTGCCGGAAGCGGCGGCGGTAGTACTCCGCGACGTCGGGGAAGGCCTGCAGGACGTTGACCGTCATCATGATGATGTCGTCGAAGTCGAGGGCGTTGGCCTGGCGCAGGCGGCGCTGGTACTGCGTGTAGGCGTCGGAGACGGTGCGCTCGTAGTGGTTGCCCTCGGTGACCTGAGAGGCGTAGGTCTCCTCGTCGATGAGGTCGTTCTTGAGGTTGCTGACCTGCGCCGAGAAGCCGCGCGGCGGGTAGCGCTTCGGGTCGAGGTCGAGGTCGCGCAGGACGAGGCTCATGAGGCGCTGGCTGTCGGCGGCGTCGTAGATCGAGAAGGTCGACTTCATCCCGACCTTGGCCGCCTCACGCCGCAGGATGCGCACGCACGCGGAGTGGAAGGTCATGACCCACATGGCCCGGGCGCGCGGGCCGACGAGCGCCGCGACGCGCTCGCGCATCTCGGCCGCGGCCTTGTTGGTGAAGGTGATGGCGAGGATCTGGCCCGGCTGCGCGCCACGCTCGCCGAGCAACCACGCGATGCGGTGGGTCAGCACGCGGGTCTTGCCCGACCCCGCGCCGGCGACGATGAGCAGCGGGGTGCCCTCGTGGACGACCGCCTCGCGCTGCTCCGGGTTGAGCCCCTCGAGCAGCACGGCCGGGTCGAGATCGGGGCGGCCCTGCGGCGCCGCCTCGACACCGCCACGCGCTGCGGCCTCGGCCCACGTCGGGACGCCCTGCTCGGTGACGTCGGCGCCGCGCCCGGTGCGTCCGGACCCGCCGGAGGACGCGCCCTGACCGTGCTCGAAACCGGGGATGGGAAGGTCGTCGAAGAGCGTGCTCATGATCGGTCCAGCCTACGTCGAACCACCCACAGCCCCGGACCACGACGCACAGCCGGTCGCACCGGGAGAGGATGGGCGCGTGAGCGACTTCGAGATCCGCGCGGCCTCGGTCGCCGACGTGCCCGACCTCATCCGCCTCGTCCAGGCGCTGGCCGCCTACGAGAAGGAGCCGGACGCGGCCACCGCGACGCCCGACCAGTTCCGGGACGCGCTGTTCCCGGCCCAGGGCGACCCCACGGCATACGCCCTCGTGGGGGTGCGGGAGGGCGCGGTCGTCGCGATGGCCATCTGGTTCCGGAGCTTCTCGACGTGGACCGGGCAGGCGGGCATCTGGCTCGAGGACCTCTTCGTCGAGCCCGACCAGCGCGGCCACGGCCTCGGCAAGGCCCTGCTCGCCCACCTCGCGCAGCTGTGCGTCGAGCGCGGCTGGACCCGGCTCGAGTGGACGGTGCTCGACTGGAACACCCCGTCGATCGAGTTCTACCGGGCCCACGGCGCCCGTTCCCTCGACGACTGGAGCACCTTCCGGGTCGACGGGGACGCCCTGCCGCAGCTGGCGGCGATGACGTGAGGCGCCCGCCCCGCCGGATGGGCTCGGCCGACGTCCTCTGGCTCAACATGGACCGCCCGACCAACCTCATGGTCATCGTGTCGGTCGTGCTGCTCGAGTCGGTGCCCGACTGGGACCGTGTCCTCGACCTGATGCGCACCCGGATCCTCGAGCCCTACCCCGTCTTCAGCCAGCGGCCCGTCCGGCCACGACGGACCCTTGGCCGCTACCACTGGGAGGACGACCCGGACTTCGACCTCACGCGGCACGTGCACCGAGCGACGCTCTCCGGCAAGGGAACTGCCGCCGAGGCCGATGCCGAGCTGCAGGCCTACATCGAGGAGTACCTGCCGCACCCCTTCGACCGGTCGCGTCCTCTCTGGGAGGTCCACCTCGTCGACGGGCACGGGTCCGGGGCAGCGCTCGTCTTCCGCATCCACCATGCGCTCGCGGACGGGATCGCGCTGACCCGAGTGCTGCTCGGCCTGACCGAGGACGCGGCCGGAGTGCCGGGAGACCTCGTCGGCCCGCCGGCTGAGACCGACCTGCCGACCATGCCCCTCGGTGCCGACGCATCGTCGGGCGCCATCGGCTCCGGCGTGCGCCTCGTGCTGGCCTCCGCCCGCTCGGGGTGGGATCACCTGCGCGCCAAGGGCGCCCGGGCCACGGTGACTGGCGCGGCGGGTCTCACCCTCCGCACCGGTCAGGTCGTCTCCGACCTGCTGCTCACGACGAACCCGGCCAGCGCCGTCGGTGGCGTGCCCGGGCAGCGCAAGCGCCTCGTGTGGACCCAGCCGCTGCCGCTCCCGGGTCTCAAGCAGGTGGGCAGGCTCGTCGGCGCCACCCTCAACGACGTGCTCATGAGCGCTGTCGCGGGCGCCCTGCACGCCTACCAGGACGAGCACGGTCGCGCCCCCGTCGACCTCGTGACGATGGTGCCGGTCAACGTCCGCCCCCTCGACGAGCCTTTGCCGCGCGAGCTCGGCAACCGCTTCGCCCTCGTCTTCCTCCGCTTCCCGAGCCGCGACGCCACGCCGCTCGGGCGCCTCGCGCTGTCCAAGGCCCGGATGGACTGGCTCAAGGCCTCGCCGGAGGCAGCCCTCACCTTCGCCCTCATCTCCACCATCGGCCGCTTCCCCGCCGGCATCGAGCGCCGCGTCGTGGACTTCTTCGCCGACAAGGCGATCGGCGTCACGACGAACGTCGCCGGGCCAAGGGACGTCCGCCATCTCGCGGGGGTGCCGGTGACTGGGGTGCTGGGCTGGGTCCCCGGTTCGGGCCGGCACACGGTGGGCTTCTGCATCATCACGTACGACGACGCAGTCCGCATCGGGATCATGGCCGACGAGTCCGTCCTGCCGGATCCCGAGGCCCTGCTCGCGGCCCTCGAGGACGAGGTGGCCCTCCTGGTGCGCATCGGTGCCGCTGGGCCCACCTCGCGGAAGCGGAAGCGTCGTCGGTCGTAGGGTGGCGAGCATGAACCGAGCGACCAGCGTCTTCGTCTCCGAGCCCGGTGACGGCACCGTCCTCCAGGTCCGCGACCACGACCTCCCCGATCCCGGCGCGGGAGAGGTGCAGGTCGAGGTGGCCGCCGCCGGCGTCAACTTCATCGACGTCTACAAGCGCCAGGGCGTCTACCCCGTCCCGACGCCGTTCGTCCTCGGCGAGGAGGGCGCGGGCACCGTCACCGCGGTGGGTCCGGGGGTCGTCGACGTGGCCGTCGGGGACCGGGTCGCGTGGTGCCAGGCGTCGGGCAGCGAGTCCACGCTCGTCAACAAGCCGGCCCGCCTCGTCGTCCCCGTGCCCGACGGTGTCGACCTCGAGGTCGCCGCCGCCGCCATGCTCCAGGGCCTCACCGCGCACTACCTCGTCACGAGCACGTATGCCGTGGGCCCGGGTGACGTCGCCCTCGTGCACGCCGCTGCCGGCGGGGTCGGGCAGCTCCTCGTGCAGATGATCACGGCCCGCGGCGGCGTCATCGTCGCGACGGCGGGATCCGACGAGAAGCTCGAGATCGCAAGGGCGCTCGGCGCCCAACACCTCATCAACTACTCCACGGTCGACGACCTGGCTGCCGCCGTGCGTGAGGCTGCCGGACGCGGCGTCGACGTGGCCTACGACGGCGTCGGCCGGTCGACGTTCGACGCCTCGCTCGCGTCGCTGCGGCCGCGCGGCATGATGGTCCTCTTCGGCGGGGCGAGCGGCCAGGTGCCGCCCTTCGACATCCAGCGTCTCAACAGCAGCGGGTCACTCTTCCTGACGCGCCCGACGCTGGCGCACTACGTCGCCGATCGCCAGGAGTACGAGTGGCGGGCTCGCGAGGTGCTCGGCGCGGTCGCCGACGGGTCGCTCAAGATCGCCATCGGCGGTCGCTACCCGCTCGCCGAGGCGGCGGCGGCCTACGAAGCGCTCGAAGGGCGCCGGACGACGGGCAAGCTCATCCTGGTGCCCACCGCATGAGCCGCACCCTCTTCCGGCACGACCGCATCTGGACCGGCGACCCGGAGAACCCCTGGACCGACGCGCTGCTCGTCGAGGACGGGCGTGTCGTCACTGTCGGTGCCGAAGCGGTGTCGGCGACCGGAGGCGTGGACACCGTCGACCTGCCCGGCGCCGTCGTCCTGCCCGGGCTGCACGACGCCCACATCCACACCGAGTGGCTCTCGCGCGACCTGTCGTCCGTCGACCTGCGCGAGGCACGCTCGCTGGAGGAGACGCTCGAGCTCGTCCGCGCCCACGCGGAGGGACTGCCCGAGGGCGAGTGGCTGCACAGCGGACGCTGGAACCACAACCGCTGGTCGGTCCCGGAGCAGCCCGACCGCCACGCCCTCGACTCCGTGTCCGGCGGCCGGGTCGCGGCGCTCTCGAGCGTCGACGGCCACACGATCTGGGCCAACTCGCTCGCCCTGCGCCTCGCCGGCATCACCCGCGAGACCCCCGACCCGGTGGGCGGCGAGATCGCGCGCGACGCGTCGGGAGAGCCGACCGGCATCCTGCGGGAGTCGGCCCAGGAGCTGCTCGACGCGATCCCCCGCGACGAGTCGCCGCTGCGGCCGTGGCTCGAGCGCTGCCAGGACTGGCTGCTGTCGGTCGGCCTGACGAGCATCACCGACATCGACGGAGAGGACGCGCGGGCGGCCTACGCCGAGATGCACGCCGACGGCGCCCTGCGGCTGCGCGTCACCAAGTGCACGCGCGACCCCGACCTGGAGCTCGCGGTCGCCGAGGGCCGCCGGTCAGGGCAGGGCGACGACGTCTTCCGCGTCGGTCCGGTCAAGTTCTTCAGCGACGGCGCGCTCGGCTCGCACACCGCCCACATGACCGAGCCGTTTCTCGGCCACGAGGGCTGCGGCATCGCCGCGATGCCCTACGACGTGCTCCTCGAACGCACCCTGCTGGCCGCCCGGTCCGGCCTGGACGTCGTCACGCACGCCATCGGCGACGAGGCGAACCGGCTCGTGCTCGACGTCTTCGAGGCGGTCCGCGGCGAGGGACTCGACACGCTGCTCCGCATCGAGCACGCGCAGCACGTGCGACCCATCGACATCCCTCGCTTCCGGGCCCTCGACGTCGTCGCGTCGATGCAGCCGACCCACTGCACGGCCGACCTCGAGCTCGCCGACGAGATCATCGGCCCGCGCCGCCTCGCGTCGTATGCCTGGCGCAGCTTCCTCGACGCCCGCGTGCGCGTGGCGTTCGGCTCGGACGCACCGGTCGAGGACCCCAACCCGTTCTACGGGTTGCACGCCGCCGTGACGAGGCAGCGCAGCGACGGCCAGCCGATCGGCGGGTGGCGGCCCGAGGAGCGGGTCACCCTCGACGAGGCGGTCCACGCCTTCACGGTCGCTGCGCACGAGTCGGTGGGGCGCACCGACGTCGGCCGCCTCGTGCCCGGCCAGCTCGCCGACCTCGTGGCGGTCGACCGCGACCTGTGGTCGCTCGAGCAGTCTTCGCCGGCCGACATCCGTGACACCGTGGTGCTCCAGACCTGGGTCGGCGGCGACCTCGCCTTCGAGCGGGTCTGAGCGACCCGGCATACGCCCTCGGCTGCACACCGACGACCGTTGGTCGCCAACGCCCGGCGACACGCCGGCACGACACGCGGCGCGCGGGGTCAGGCGCGACCAACGGTCGTCGGTCGGCGGAGGGCGCCCCGCCGCCGCAGCAGATCGCCGCCCCGCCTGGATCCTGACGCTCGGCCGCGCGACGCAGGACCGATGCGACCCACTCCTGCTGGAACATGGCCTGCACCCACGACACCCTGATGACGACCCAGTCGTCCAGGACTGGGTCGTCATAGCGCCAGCAGTCGGCATCGATGGCCCGCTCACTCGTGTGGAACTCGTGGCTGTCCCCCTCGACGACGAGTCGCAGCTCGGTGTCGACCAAATCCGGACGGATGCGCCGGCTGCCGACGCGCCGGCGCACCTGCGGCACGAGCCGCAGTCCGGGCACGTCGAGCGAGATGGCGCGGATCACCGACTCAGACGCGTTCGCCGGGCGGTCGCGGGCGAACCACGCCACCTCGAGCGCCGCGTCACGGCCGCGGCCGGGCAGTCGGTCGGCTGCCCGCATCAGCTCCGCCTGGGTGACCATCCCCGACCGCCGCGGAGTCGGCGACGGCGAGGGCCTCAGGGCGTAGCGACCGCGCGCCACCCGACGTATCGCACCGCAGCGGAGGGCCTCGTCGAGAGCGGGGCGACCGACAGCACTCTTCAGTCGGCGGGTGTCGCCACACCGCCGTGCCGGCGCATCGCCGTGATGATGTCCATCGCGGCAGCGTGGGCGAGGCCGTCTGCGCTGCGGTCATCCACAGCCGACCGACGACCGTTGGTCGGCTCGAGCCGCGACTCGCCGGCGCGACACGCGGCCACCGCGGCCAAGCGCGAGCAATGGTCGTCGGTACGCGGCGACGGGCGGCCGGAGGGCGACGACCGGTCAGCCGGGGACGACGGCCAGCAGGAGCGTCGCGAACCACGTGAGGCCGCCGACGACCAGCAGGAAGACGCCGATGATGGCCATGTTGCCGGCACCGTCAGCGCGTGACGCCCGGCGCCTGCGGCGGCCCACGACCACCAGTGACAGTCCCGCGACGAGCCAGACGAGACCGATGAGCAGACCGGCGAGAACTCCTGCGTTCCAGCGCATCTCAGCCGCCCACCCCGAACAGTGGCGACGTCACCAGATCGCGGCGACGAGCACGTTGACGACCGCGCCACCACCCGCGGCGTCGAGCAGGTTGCCGGTGTCCTTGCCCTTGCGGCCACGGGCCGCACCGATCTCGGCGGCGGCCAGCACGCCGAGCGCGATGACGAGCTTGACCGCGATCTTGGCGTTGTTCACCGTGTGCTCGTCGTCCTTGATCGCCGAGGCGATGCCGACGAGCGCCAGACCGGTGAGGAGCTGCGCCCGCGCACCCCACACGATCGGCGCGATCACCGTGCGCCCGCTGCGGACAGCGATCCAGCCGCCGACGATCGCGGCCATGCCGAGCAGGTGGAGCGCGACGATGAGGTTGTAGACGAAGTCCATGGCCGACATCCTACGAAGCGTCGTAGGTGCCGCCCGCGCGGCCCTCTCCGGCTGCGAGGTCGAGCAGGGCATCGAGACGGCGCCAGGACGAGGCGAGCGGGTAGTCGCCCAGCTCGGTCACCGGCACCCAGCGGGCATCGGACGTCGTGCCGCCGACGTCGTGGATCACCACGTCTCGCGGGTCGGGACACGTCGCGGCATAGACGATGCGGACCGCGTGGAAGTCCTCGAGCGTGCCCGAGGGCGAACGCCCGACCCAGTGGTGCGACTGGACCGTGAGCAGCCCGCCGAGCTCGACGCGCTGCCCCGTCTCCTCCCACACCTCTCGGTGCACGCCGTCGACGGGTGTCTCGCCGTCGTCCAGGCCGCCACCGGGCAGTCCCCAGTCGCCGGCCACATGGGTCTGGGTGTTGAACTGCGTCAGCAACAGCCCCCGAGCGCTCGACACGACGGCGTATGCCGCGACGCGCTGGTAGGGCTCGCCGACCTCCCCGTCCCCGACGCCCGCGTCACGGGCAACGCCTTCCCGCCGAGGACGTATGCCGTCCAGCTCGCTCACGCGGTAGCCCAGCTCGAGCGCGCCGTCGTCACGCATCGTCGCGAAGAACGGCGACTCGATGCCCCACCCCGCGGCTCCGAGGACGACCTCCGGATGCTCGCCGTGGCCCAGTCGCGCCTCGACGACACGCCGCTCGCTCGCGTCGATCGCGACGACGACCAGGCCGCCGGGCACGTTCGTCCTCATCGCGTCCTCATCGGCGGACCAGACCGAGCGCGCGTTCGTACTCCGCCTCGGCGAGGGCCGCGACGTGTGACCACTCCTGCTCGGGTGGATGGCTGGTGTTCCAGATCCTCATCCGAGCGACCTCTCCGGGATCCTTGGCCAGACGCGCGATCGCCGATGACATCTGCGAGTCGCTGGACACGACAAGGCCGTTCACGCCATCCGTCACGAACTCACCGACGCCAGAGCCGGATCGGCCGATGACCGGAAGCCCGACGGTCCGAGCCTCGAGGGATGCGATCCCGAACGACTCGAGACGAGCCGGTGACAGGTAGACGTCGGCGGCGGCATACAACTGGCGCAGCTCGTCGCGCGGGACCCGCCCCGGCAGCGACACCCAGTCGAGGCGGCGCTCACGCACGAGCGCCTCCACCTTGCGGCGGTCGGGCCCCTCCCCCAACACCGTCAGCGACACGGAGCCCGGCCCGGCCAGCCGCGCAGCCTCGGCCACGAGCTCCACGAGGGCGGCCGGTCGCTTGCGGGGCGCGAGCCGCATGGCCGTGACGAGGCGCAGCGGTCCCGGCTCGCGGACCACAGGACCCACGGTCCATCGTGCGACGTCGATGCCGTTGGGCAGCACACCGACCGAGACGCCGGGCCCGACGAGCCGGCGCAGCGGCTCCGCGGCGACGTCCGACACGGCCGACATGGCCACGCCGCGCGACGCCCACCGGCGCACGAACCGGGCAGCCCGGAAGACCGGCGCCACCCCGGCGAGCATGCAGTGCCACGTCATGGCCGTCGGCAGCCCCAGACCGACCGTGACGCGCGTGCTGTCCCAGGCGAACGGCGAGACGACCCCGGTCTGCACGTGCGCGACGTCGAAGCCCCCCTCGACGAGCCGACGACGCAGCTCGGCGGGCGCGAACGGGTTGATCGGCAGCTCCCACGGCATCCGGGCGGCCAACCGGTGCACGGGCACGCCGTCGACGACCGTCACGGTCCCGTGCATCTCGCCGTCGGCGCCGCGGGTCGCGGTGAACACCTCGACGTCGTGGCCGGCTGCCTGGAGATGCTGGGCCAGGTCGTGCGTCTGGACCTCGATCCCGCCCAGTCGGGGCAGGTAACAGTCGGACAGGAGGGCCACTTTCACGGAAGACACTGTGCCATGGGCCAAGATGGGTGACTGTGCCGCACACGCTCCTGGCCTTCCATGCACACCCCGACGACGAGGCGCTGCTGACCTCGGGGACGATGGCGCGCGCCGCCGCCGAGGGCCACCGGGTCATCGTCGTCGTCGCGACGGACGGCGAGCTCGGTCTGGCCTCCAGCGATTTCGCCGGCGGGGGCGCGCTCGCCGCGACCCGGATGGACGAGCTGCGAGCGAGCGCCGAGGCCCTCGGCGTCGCCCGCGTCGAGCACCTCGGTTATGCCGACAGCGGTCTCGGACCCGAGGTGGCCCCCGACCCGCCCGGCACCACCCGCTTCGTCCGCGCGGACGTCGAGGAGGCCGCCCAGCGGCTCGCCGCGATCCTGCGCGAGGAGCAGGTGGACGTGCTGCTCCACTACGAGCCCAACGGCGGCTACGGCCACCCCGACCACAAGCAGGTGCACCGGGTCGGCCGCCGCGCGGCCGAGCTCGCCGGCACCCCGAAGGTCCTCGAGGCCACGGTGCCTCGCGACACGATCTGCCGCGCCATCGACCTCGCCGCGAAGGTCTACCGCTTCCCGCCCGAGTTCGACCGGTCGAGCTTCGACCGCGCCTTCTCGGCCCGCTGCGAGATCACCCACCGCATCAGCGTGCGCCGCCACATCAAGGCCAAGCGCGCCTCGATGCGCGCCCACGCATCGCAGGCGACCGCCGACGGCGGCGCCGACCGCACCCTGGCCGCCTTCCTGCGCATTCCGCGCCCGCTCTACGACCTCGTCTTCGGGCGCGAGTGGTTCGTCGACCGCGCGGCCCGACCCGGTGACCCCATCCGCCGGGACGTCTTCGACGGTCTCCCCTGAGGCGGAGTCTGGCCACTCGTGGCCTTTCGACGGTTGGGGGGGCGGCCATACGTGGCCTTTCGACGGTTGGGAGGCGGCCATACGTGGCCTTTCGACGGTTGGGAGGCGGCCATACGTGGCCTTTCGACGGTTGAGGGGGTGGGGGTATGCCGTGAGGGGGTCGGTTGTGACACGGGTCCCGAACGGCGGTCGCCGGGTTCGCCGGGGCGGAAGATGGATGTGTGACCTGGTGGCGCGGCCGCTCACCCGCGGTCTTCTTCGTCGCGTCGGCCGCCCTGCTGGCCGGCGGCGGGGTCGCCGCCGTCGCGGGCGCCGATGCCGTGGCGCGAGCCCTCTGGGTCACCGCGACGGTGCTCGGGCTCGCGCTCTCACTCCTCTGGACCGTCCGGTCCTTCGCCGAGCACCGGGCCACGGTGGACGTCATCGCCGTCCTGGCCCTGGCGGGTGCGCTGTGGGTCGGCGAGGACTTCGCCGGCGCGATGGTGACCGTGATGCTCGCGAGCGGCCGCCTGCTCGAGGCCCGGGCCGCAGCCCGCGCCGACCGGGAGCTGCGCCTGCTCGTCGAGCGCACCCCGCGCTCGGCGCGGCGACGCGCTGGGGACCGGATCGACGGCATACCCGTCGAGCAGGTGTCCCCCGGCGACGTGCTCGTCGTCGGCACCGGCGAGGTCGTCCCGGTCGACGGCCGGGTGCTCGCGACGGGCACCTTCGACGAGTCCGCCCTGACCGGGGAGCCGATGCCGGTCGAGCGCCCGAAGGGTGACGACGTCCGCAGCGGAGTCGTCAACGCCGGCCCACCGGTCGACGTCGTCGCCACCTCGTCGGCGTCCGAGTCGACCTACGCGAACGTCGTCCGGCTCGTCGAGCAGGCCCAGGCGACGTCGGCCCCCTTCGTCCGCACGGCGGATCGCTTCGCCGCATACTTCGTGCCGCTGACCCTCGCGCTCGCCGGCATCGCCTGGGCCGTGGCCGGATCCCCGGTGCGGGCCGTCGCCGTCCTCGTCGTCGCGACCCCGTGCCCGTTGCTCCTGGCCGCCCCGGTCGCGATCATGTCCGGCCTGTCACGAGCGTCTCGCATCGGTGTCGTCGTCAAGGGCGGAGCCGCACTGGAGGCGCTCGCGGCCGGCGAGGTCGTGCTCTTCGACAAGACCGGGACGCTCACGCACGGGCGACCGGAGCTCGCCTCGGTCGTGACCGCTCCGGACGCCCCGGCGGCCCCCGACGTCCTGCGTCTGGCCGCCTCCCTCGACCAGGTGTCGCCACACCCTCTGGCGAGCGCCCTCGTCGGCGCAGCCCGTAGTCGCGGCCTCGACCTCGAACTGCCGACCGACGTGCACGAGGTCCACGGCTACGGCCTCGAGGGGCTGGTCGGCAGCACCGCCGTCCGGCTCGGCAAGGCGCACTGGATCGTCGGCGACGACGACCCGGCGTGGCTGCGGCAGGTGCGCCGCCGGGCCGCGCTCGACGGGTGCCTCACGGTCTTCGTCGCCGTGGACGGCCGGCCGGCCGGCGCCTTCCTCCTCGAGGACCCGGTGCGGCCAGACGCGCCCCGGATGCTCGCCGCCCTACGCGAGGTCGGTATCCGGCGCACGGTCCTCGTCACCGGCGACCGGGCGGACATCGCCGAGACGGTCGGCCGCATCGTCGGTGTCGACGCCGTGCTCGCCGACCGCGACCCGGCCGACAAGCTCGACGCGATCCGCGCGGAGTCGGCCGCCGCCCGCACCATCATGGTCGGCGACGGCGTCAACGACGCCCCCGCCCTCGCTGCCGCCGGAGTGGGGGTGGCGCTCGCCGCGCGCGGCGCGACCGCCTCGTCGGAGGCGGCGGACGTCGTGCTCACCGTCGACCGCGTCGACGCCATCGCTGACGCCATCCTCATCGCCCGCCGATCGCGACGGATCGCGCTCGAGGCCGTGCTCGTCGGGATGGGACTGTCTCTCGTGGCCATGCTCGCCGCGGCCGTCGGGCTGCTCCCTCCGGCGGCAGGCGCCGTGCTCCAGGAGGGCATCGACGTCCTCGCGATCGCGATCGCGCTGCGCGCCCTGCTGCCCAGCCGCCTGCACACCGTCCCGATGTCGGACGAGGACGTCGCCACGGCTCGCCGCCTCCGGACCGGCCACGAGCGCGCCGTCGCCGCCGTCGAGCAGATCCGCACGGTCGCCGACGGGCTGCACACGCGCAACTGCCGCCTCGACCCGGTGCGTGCGCTCCTCGACCGGCTCGAGAACGAGCTGGTCCCCCACGAGCGCGCCGACGAGGACGAGCTGATGCCGCTCGTGGCCCGGGCGCTGGGAGGCCCCGCGACGGCGACCATGCGCCGGACGCACGCCGAGATCGAGCACCAGGTCTCACGGCTGCGCCGGCTGCTCGACGGGATCGACCCGGACCACGTCGAGCCCGAGGACGTCACCGAGCTGCGCCGACTGCTCTACGGGCTCTACGCCGTGTGCCGCCTGCACAACAGCCAGGAGGAGGAGGGCGCCTTCGCGCTCGTGCCCGTGAAGCCCACGCCCTCGCACCGCGACGGCCGGCACCACCTGCCCCGATGACCCGAGGCGCCGGCGACATACTGGACGTGTCGTGTGGCGCGGCAGCTCACCGGAAAGGGACTCGTATGACGGCGGGACTGGAGCACACGTGGGTGGCCCACTACGCCGAGGGGGTGCCCGCCGAGATCGACCCGCCGGTCACCTCGCTCGTCGACCTGCTGACCGAGGCCGTCGCGGCATACGGGCCACGGCCGGCCCTGGAGTTCTTCGGTGCCGAGCTGACATACGCCGAGCTCGGACGTCGGGTCGAGCTCGCGGCCGAGGGTCTGCGCCGCCTGGGCGTCCGCGCCGGCGACCGGGTGGCCCTCGTGCTGCCGAACTGCCCCGAGCACATCGCCGCGTTCTACGCGGTGCTGCGGATCGGAGCGGTCGTCGTCGAGCACAACCCGCTCTACACGCCGACGGAGATGGCCCACCAGTTCGGCGACCACGGGGCAACCGTCGCCGTGGCCTGGGACAAGGTCGCCGCCACGGTGGCCGGGCTGCCCGGTGTCGAGCACGTCGTCGCCGTCGACCTGACGGCCTCGATGCCGTGGACGAGGCGGGTGGCCCTGCGGCTCCCCCTGCGCCGCGCGCGGGAACTGCGAGCCCAGCTGACGGGGCCCGCGCCCGGCACGACACCGTGGCCCGAGCTGCTCGGTCACGGTCCCCTCGACCCGTCGGCGCCCCGTCCGGCCGTCGGCGACCTCGCCGCGATCCAGTACACGAGCGGCACGACCGGCGTCCCGAAGGGCGCCATGCTGAGCCACCGCAACCTCGTCGCCAACGCGGCACAGGGCCGCGCCTGGGTGCCCGGCCTACGACCCGGGCACGAGGTCGTCTACGCGGTGCTGCCGATGTTCCACGCCTACGGCCTGACCCTCTGCCTGACCTTCGCCATGAGCACCGGGGCGCGGCTCGTGCTCTTCCCGAGGTTCGACGTCGACCTCGTGCTCGCTGCCGCGAAGAAGCACCCGCCGACCTTCCTGCCGGCCGTCCCACCGATCTACCAGCGACTTGCCACGGCTGCTCGTGAGCGTGGGATCGACCTGACGGCAACGAGATTCGCGATCTCCGGCGCCATGGCGCTGCCGCGCGAGACCCTCGAGCTCTGGGAGGACGTGACCGGTGGGGTGCTCGTCGAAGGCTACGGTCTCACCGAGACGTCACCCGTGGCGCTCGGCAACCCGATCGGTCTCGACCGGCGCCCCGGCGCTGTGGGCGTCCCGTTCCCGAGCACCGACATCCGCGTCGTCGACCCCGACGACCCGACCCGGGACCGAGACCCCGGCGAGCGCGGCGAGCTGCTCATCCGCGGGCCGCAGGTCTTCGGCGGCTACTGGGGTAAGCCCGAGGAGACCGCCGCAGCCCTGCTCGACGGTGGCTGGTTCCGCACCGGCGACATCGTCGTCGTCGACGCCGACGGCTTCGTCTCGGTGGTCGACCGCATCAAGGAGCTCATCATCACCGGTGGTTTCAACGTCATGCCGTCGGAGGTCGAGGCCGTGGTGCGCACCACCCCGGGCGTCACCGATGTCGCCGTGGTCGGCCTGCCCAAGGCCGACGGCAGCGAGGAGGTCGTCGCCGCCGTGACGACCGAGCCGGGAGTCGAGATCGACGTCGAGGACGTGCGCACCCGCTGCCGGTCGAGCCTCGCCGCCTACAAGGTGCCCCGGCGGGTCGTCGTCGTCGACGAGCTGCCACGGTCGCAGATCGGCAAGGTCCTGCGCAGGCAGGTGCGTGACTCGCTCATCGACAGCTGACGCGCGGACGCGTCACCCGGCCCGACGGCATACGCCGCCACAACTCCGCCCGGGCGGACTCGGCGCACCCAGAACCGGCCGGATCACCACCACAACTCCGCCCGGGCGGACTCGGCGCACCCAGAACCGGCCGGATCACCACCACAACCCCACCCGGGCGGAGTCGGCGCGCCCAGAACCCGCCGGATCACCACCACAACCCCACCCGGGCGGAGTCGGCGCGCCCAGAACCGGCCGGATCACCACCACAACTCCGCCCGGGCGGAAAGCTTCAGGCAGAAGGCATCTCGAAGACGACGGCCATGGGCGTCTGCTCGGACCCCTGGCCCAGCGGGTTGTCGGCGAACATCGCCTCGTAGCGCTCCTTGGGACCGGGCGCGTCCATGCCGAGGACGTTGCGGCCGATGTCGTTGGCATCCATGACGATCGTGCCGCCGAACGTGCTTCGGTATGCCTCGGGCACCCGAGCGCGGATCGCCGCGGACAGGCGCGCGGCCACCTCGTCGGGATCCTTGGGCGCGAGCTTCGCCGACACGTTGGCCGGGTAGACGGAGTACTCGGTGGGCCCGTCGATGGCCCGGATGTCGTTGCCGACGAGCTCGTAGAAGAGGCCCTTGCGGCCGAGGACCTTTCCGACCGCGCCGCCGGCCGAGGCGTAGAGCACGCGCGGGAGGCCGACCTCCTCGATGGCCAGCTGCATCGTGAACGGCGAGCCGAGCCCGATGCCGGCCGGCGTGCGCGTGACGTAGCGGGAGAGGACGCGCGCCGGGCGGGAGACCTTGATGTCCCAGATGAAGTACGAGCGGCCCTGCGTGATGGCCACGATCTTCTCGGAGATGAAGAAGTACCACGTGCCAGTGGTCGCGGCGGCGTGCTCGGGGCCCGCCTCCGCCAGCCCGGCGAAGAAGCGGTCGACGTAGCCGAGGGCCTTGGCGTCGAGGTCGTCCTCGCGGGCGAAGAGATCGGTGCGCAGCGGGTAGCGGCGCACGGCCGTGCCGTCGCTCGTCGCGAGGTCGAGCTGCTTGCGGGCGTTGGGCTCGTAGTCGGTCTTGACGCGGGGGGCCGGCGCCTCCTCCGGCTTGTCGTCGAAGTACTCCTGAAGCCACAGCTCGAGGTTGAGCAGGCGCCAGAACGTCATGGAGTCGACGTCGTTGGTGCCCTTGATCCAGCCCTCGAACGCGTGCAGCACCGCGGTCTGGTCGAAGTACGGACGGGTCGCGAACGACTCGGACAGGAAGATGCCGTAGAGGTGGTTCTTCAAGCGCATGAACCACTCGCCCTGCGGGGTGGTGAAGCCGATCTTGTTGCGGCGCCGGTTGATCGACTCGGGCAGCAGGTCGCGCGTGGCGTCGCGCAGAACGCGCTTGTTCCAGCCGTCCTTGATGATCGCCTCGTCCGAGAGGCTGAAGATGAACTTCACGACCTCCTTGTCGAGGAACGGGACACGCCCCTCGAGGGAGAAGCGCATCGTGTTCTTGTCCTCGTAGCGCAGCAGCGAGGGCAGCGAGCCGACGAAGAGGTCCTCGATGAGGCGCTTCTTGAGGTTGCTCCCCTCGGTGGCGTAGCGCTCGCCCGCATGCGCCGAGACGAACTCGCGCCCGAGGAGCGACGTCGTGGGCACGCTCTTGCGTCCGCGCAGCTTGGCCTTGAGCTTGAACCTGCCGAGCCGGTAGAGCACGTCGAGCGACTTGCTCAGCTCGGCAGCGGCCTTGAGGGCTCCCTGCTCGCGCAGCTGGCGGAGGTAGACGAAGTAGTAGGGGATGTAGCCGGCCATCATCTCGTCGGCGCCCTGGCCGTCGAGCAGGACCGTGACGTGCTTGGTCGCCTCGCGCATCACCTGGTACTGCGCGTAGGGGCCGCTGCTGATGAGCGGCTCCTCCTGCGTGCGCACGAAGTCGACGAGGTCCTCCTTGAACTCGGAGGGCGTCGGCTTGATCTTGTGGCCCGCGACGTGACCGCGGCAGATGTCGAGGACGTCGTCGACGTAGCGCTCCTCGTCGTTGACCGAGTTGGGGAAGACCGCCGAGAAGGTGTTCTGACGCGTGCCCACCGACTCGGTGGTCGCGTCGCCGTCGTTGATCAGGCGGTTGATGATGACCGCCACGGCGGAGCTGTCGAGACCACCGGAGAGCGAGGTGCCGACGGGGACCTCGGACTGCAGCCGCAGGCGTACGGCCTCGACGAGGCGCGACTTGTACTCGGCAGCGGCGGCGTCGTCGTAGGGGCGCTGCTCCTTCGCGAGCTCGGCGAGCTCCTCCTTCAGGCGCGTGAAGGGGCGTCGCTCGACCCCCGCGGCCGAGATCGTCATCATCTCGCCCGCCTCGAGACGCTCGATGCCGTCGAAGAAGGTCTCCCGGCCGTCCTCGTGGATGCGGAAGCGGAGGTAGCGGTAGATGGTGCGGTCGTTGGGGCGCTTCTCGTAGTGGCCGCTGGCCAGGATCGGCTTGATCTCGCTGGCGTAGAGCCAGGCGTCGGTGCCGTCCGGGCCGGCACCGGGAACCCGGCAGACGTAGACCGGCTTGATGCCGAAGTGGTCGCGGGCGAGGGTCAGGGCCTGCTTCTCGGAGTCCCAGATGGCGAGCCCGAACATGCCGTTGAACCGGTCGAAGGCGTCGGCGCCCCACGCGGCGAAGGCCTCGAGGACGACCTCGGTGTCGCTGTCGGTCTCGAAGCTGTGGCCGAGGGCCTCGAGCTCGGTCCGCAGGTCGAGGTAGTTGTAGACCTCACCGTTGTAGGCGATGGTGAAGCGCCCGTCCTTGGTCTGCATCGGCTGCTGGCCGTGCGCGACGTCGATGATCGACAGCCGACGGTGGGCGAGGCCCACGAGTCCCTCGACGAAGATGCCGTCGCCGTCCGGACCCCGGTGCACCTGGCAGTCGTTCATCCGCCGCAGGAGCGCCTCGTCCGTCTCGAACCCGTGGTAGCCAGCGATTCCACACATGTCGCCAACCCTAACGGGCTGACGACCCGTCGCCGTGCCGCCTCCGCGGGGCGACACGCTCGCCGAGCTGCAGCGGCCACCGCAGCAGCAGCCACAGCACGAGCGAGCCGAGGAACATCGAGCCGACGACGTCACTGAGCCAGTGGAAGTGCTCCCACAGGAGCGCGGCGGCGACGAGCAAGGTCCACGCTCCCGCGGCCAGCCACGCCCGCGCGCGGCGCGCGGGATGCAGCCGCGAGACGATTTCGGCCAGGACCCCGGCGCAGATCAGCGCGGTGGCGGTGTGGCCGGACGGGTAGGACCCGCCGTCGCTGAGGACCTGCTGGCCGTACCCGGGGGCGCCTCTCGGGATCACCGCCTTGCCGAGGAGAACGGTGACCGTGAGCACGGCGAGGGCAGGACCCGCCACGACGAGCGGCCCACGTCCGCCGACGCGTCCGGAGAGCACCGTGGCGACCGCGATGAGGGCCGCGACCCCGAGCGCCGGGGTCGCGAGGTGGACGATGCCGAGAGCGAGCAGGTCCGGTACCGCTGGGCCGTTGTCCCGACCCGGCGTGAGGGCATAGACCAGGTCGTCGAGGCGCGCGCTCGGGCCGCCCTGCACCACGCTCGCGGTGACGACCACGAGACCGGCGGCCAGCAGCAGGGCGACGAGGGGCCCGGTCAGGCGGCGCCGCGCATCCTCGGGTGCGGACCGACGCGTCGGCGCCGGGCTGCGGACCGTGGGGGTACTCGGACGGGTCGTCATGAGGAGCACGCTAACGAGGTCGTCTGTGATGCGGCTCCACTTCCGCTGTTCCCGCGCCGCACGCCGCACGCCGCACCCCGGCCGACGGCCGACGGCCGGGCTCAGCCCGCTGCCGGGTGCGTCACTCCCACTCGATGGTGCCCGGCGGCTTGCTCGTCACGTCCAGAACGACGCGGTTGACCTCTTCGACCTCGTTGGTGATGCGGGTGGAGATCGTCGCGAGCACGTCGTAGGGCACGCGGGCCCAGTCGGCCGTCATCGCGTCCTCCGAGGCAACGGGGCGCAGCACGACGGGATGGCCGTAGGTGCGCCCGTCGCCCTGGACGCCGACCGAACGGACGTCGGCCAGCAGCACGACGGGGCACTGCCAGATGTCGCGGTCGAGCCCTGCCTTCGTCAGCTCCTCGCGGGCGATGGCGTCGGCGCGCCGCAGGATCGCGAGGCGCTCCGCGTCGACGGCGCCGATGATGCGGATGCCGAGGCCGGGCCCGGGGAACGGCTGGCGCCACACGATGACCTCGGGCACGCCCAGCTGGAGCCCGACCTGGCGCACCTCGTCCTTGAAGAGCGTGCGGAGCGGCTCGATGAGCGCGAACTGGAGGTCGTCGGGCAGGCCGCCGACGTTGTGGTGGCTCTTGATGTTGGCGGCGCCCTCACCGCCGCCGGACTCGACGACGTCGGGGTAGAGCGTGCCCTGGACGAGCCACTTGACGGGGTGCTCCTCGTCGCCGCGGTCGTGGACGACGTCGCGCGCCGCCTGCTCGAAGACGCGGATGAACTGCTCGCCGATGATCTTCCGCTTGGTCTCGGGGTCCGTGACACCGGCGAGGGCCTCGAGGAACCGCTCGCGGGCATCGACGATCACGAGGTCGACACCGGTCGCCTCGACGAAGTCCTGCTCGACCTGCTCGGCCTCGCCCTCACGGAGCAGACCGTGGTCGACGAACACGCACGTCAGCTGGTCCCCGATCGCCTTCTGCACCAACGCTGCCGCGACGGAGGAGTCGACACCGCCGGAGAGCGCGCAGAGGACGCGGTCCTCGCCGACCTGCTCGCGGATCGTGGCGACGAGCTCGTCGACGACGTGTCCCGGCGTCCACTCCGGCGCGATGCCCGCGCCCTTCCAGAGGAAGTTCTCGAGGACGCGCTGGCCCTGCTCCGAGTGGAGCACCTCGGGGTGCCACTGCACGCCGTAGAGGCGGCGGTCGTCGTCCTCGAAGGCCGCGACGGGCGTGCCGGCGGTCGTCGCGGTGACGGCGAAGCCCTCGGGAGCCGCGCTGACCGAGTCACCGTGCGACATCCACACCGTCTGGCTCGGCGGCTGCCCGGCGAAGAGCGTCGACTCGACGTCGCTGATGGCCGCGTCGGTCTTGCCGTACTCGCGAGCGCCGGTGCGGGCGACGGTGCCACCGAGCGCCTGGGCCATCGACTGGAAGCCGTAGCACATGCCGAAGACGGGGACCCCGGCCTCGAGCAGCGCCGGGTCGAGGCGCGGGGCACCGTCCTCGTAGACGGAGCTGGGACCGCCGGACAGGATGATCGCGGCCGGCTCCTTGGCGAGGATGTCGGCCGCGGTCATCGAGTGGGGCACGACCTCGCTGTAGACCTGTGCCTCACGCACCCGTCGGGCGATGAGCTGGGCGTACTGGGCGCCGAAGTCGACGACGAGGACGGGGTGGCTCTGCAGGTCGGTCGGGTGCGCGTCGCTCACGGGCGCCAGCCTAACGGCTGACCCGCAGCGGACCCGCAGCGGTCACTCGGGCAGGTGCGCCCGGCCGGTCGCCCCGTAGTCCTTGGAGACGTGGTAGGCCCGCTGGTCGAGCCGGAGCGCGTCCGCGCGCGCAGCGCGCATCTCCGCGGGACCGAGCTTCCGGAGGGACTTCAGCACCATGACCTCCTGGGCGTCGCCACCCTGGGCTGCGATGCGCACCAGCCCGACGTTCGGTGCGTAGTACTTGAGCTGGTAGCCGTCCTCCGGCGCGTCCGGAGCCCACTCCTTGATCTTGACGACGTCGGAGTAGCACCCGGTCGGGACGCAGGTGCGCAGGTCCTTGCCCACGACCTGCCCGACGTCGTAGAAGCCGATGGCCGGCGCCCGTCCCTGGACGAACGGCGGCGTCCCGAGCATCGGCCGGCCCGGCACGAGGATCCCGGCGTGGGCACCCCGCACCCCGTCGATCCACGTGCTGGGTGCGCCCTGGAACGTGCCGTTGTCGTACTCCTCGGGGTACTCCCCGCGGGTCCACACGTTGCCCGCGTCGTCCTGGGAGAAGAAGGCGAGCTCTGCCTCGCTGAGGACGCCGTCGTTGTAGTCCCGGTCGAGGATGACGCGCGCGTTGACTCCGTGCACCTTCTTGACGAGGTCGGTGACGATGAACACGATCTCGTGGAGGTGGCTGCCGTCGGCGTCCGTGACGGTGCCCTGGTAGGAGAAGCGCATCCCGGGGACGAGTGGGAAGTACCTCGAGTCGGTGTCGAGCGGGTGGGTGAACGCCGGGGTGGCGGGGCTCGGCACCGCCGCCGCCCCGGGCGCGAGGAACACCGTCATCGCCAGCACCGCGGCGGTGGCGAGCAGAGCGGGTGCCGTGACGACACGGCGCAGGTCAGGTCGCATGTGCTTCTCCTTCGGTGCCGGCCACGGTCGCCGGCTTGTCGAGCGGGCGGTGGAAACGCAGGTAGATCGAGGGGACGACGAAGAGGCTGAGCAGGGTGGAGGTGACGAGGCCACCGAGGATGACGACAGCCAGCGGGTGCTCGATCTCGTGGCCCGGGCGGGACCCGAGGACCACGAGTGGCACGAGGGCCAGACCGGTGGCGAGCGTCGTCATGAGGATCGGGGCGAGGCGCTCCTTGGCACCCCGGATGACCAGTGGGAGCCCGAACTCCATCCCCTCCTCCTGCTCGAGGTGCTGGTAGTGGTTGATGAGCAGGATCCCGTTGCGGGCGGCGATCCCGAAGACGGTGAAGAAGCCCACGAGCGACCCGAGCGACAGGATCCCGCCGGCGAGCCACGCCGCGAGGACGCCGCCGACGAGCGCCATGGGCAGCGTCAGGAACACGAGCACGGCGAGCCGCCAGCTCCGGAACGACGTCTGGAGGAGCAGGAGGATGAGGAGCCCGGCCACGACGGCCGAGGTGAGCAGCCGGCTCTGGGCGGTCTGGCGCTCCTGGTACTCCCCGAGGACCTCGGCGTGGTAACCGCGGGGGAAGCTGACACCCGCGAGCTTGGCGTTGAGCTCGGTGACGACCGAGCCGAGGTCACGACCCTCGACGCCGGCACCGACGTCGAGACGGCGTGAGTCGCCCTGGCGCTCGATGGCGTTGGGGTTGGGTTCCACCGTCACGGTGGCCACGTCCTTGAGCTTCACCCGGGCGCCGGAGGGCGTGTCGATGGGGAGCTGCTCCAGGGCGGTCACGTTCGAGCGAGTCTCCGGAGTGCTCCACACCACGACGTCGTAGGCGCGGCCGGCACGGAAGATGTCGCCGACCTCCTCGCCGGCCACCAGGGTCGCGGCGGCGCGTCTCACGTCGCCGGGCTTGAGACCGACCTTCTCGGCCGCGTCCAGCTTGACCCGCACCTGGATCTGGGGGACGTCTTGGGAGATGTCGGTGTGCGCGCCCTTGACCCCGGGGATCGACGCGAGCAGCTTGAGGATCTCTGCGGACTTCGAGCGCAGCACCTTGAGGTCCTCGCCGTACACGCGGACGATGATCGGCTCCTTGCCGCCGGTGAGCACCTCCTCGACGCGCTCGTCGAGGTAGGTCTGGACCTCGGCGAACAGGCCCGGGTAGGTGGCGGCGATGGCGTCGATCTCGTCTCGGGCCTTGGTGTAGTCGGCGGAGGGGTCGAGGCTGATCCAGTTCTCGCCGAAGTTCACCCCGTAGACCTCTTCACCGAGCAGCGCCTGCCCGATGTGTGCCCCGAAGCTGCGCACTCCCGGAACCGCGCGGATCTGCTTGCTGACAGCGGTCGTCGTGCGAGCCGTCTCCGCGTCGGAGTTTCCCGGCACCCCCACCCAGTGCATGAGGAAGTCGCGCTCCTGGAAGGCCGGGAACAGGCTCTGGCCGAGACCAGCCCCCACGAAGGCCCCGAGGACGGTGACCACGGCGGCTGCGGCATACACCCCTCGTGGCCGGATCGCGATGCGTCCCAGCGCGGCGACGTAGCCGCGCTGGAGCCAGCGGACCACCGGGGACGTGCGTCGCTCGATCGGTGCCGAGCGCAGCAGGATGAGGCACAACGCGGGCGTCAGCGTGAGGGCCACCACCATCGAGGCCACGATCGCCAGGGTGTACGACACGGCCAGGGGCCGGAAGAACGCGCCGGTGAGTCCCTGGAGCAGGAAGACGGGGATCGCGGCCGCGACGATGATCAGGGTGGCGTAGACGATCGGACTGCGCACCTCGAGCGACGCGTGCAGGATCACCGAGGCCGTCGACTCGGAGCTGCCCGACAAGCGGCGTTCACGCAGCCGACGGACGATGTTCTCCGCGTCGATGATCGCGTCGTCGACCACGGCGCCCAGGGCGATGACGAGCCCGGCCAGGGTCATCGTGTTGATCGTCGCTCCCGCCAGATGGAGCACCAGCAGGGTGGCCACGAGCGACAGCGGGATGGTGAGCAGGCTGATCAGCGCCACGCGCCACTCGAAGAGGAACAGCATGAGGATGGCGACGACGAGCAGGAACCCCAGGAGCAGCGACTGGGAGAGGTTCGAGATGGCGAGCTTGACGAAGTCGGCCTGCTGGAAGACGTGGGTGTCGAACTTGACGTCGGGCAGGCCGGGCTGCAGCTCAGCGATGGCCGCCTCCACCCCGGAGGTCAGCTCGAGCGTGTTCGCCCACGGCAGCTTCTCGACGACGAGGAGGATCCCCGGCTCCGAGTTGACGACCGCGTCCCCGATGAGGGGCTGGTGGGTCTGCGCGACGACCGCCACGTCGCCCAGCGTGGGCGGACGACCGCCACCGGTGGGCTTGTCGGCTCCCTTGACCGGCACCTTGGCGAGGTCGGCCGGCGTGACGATGGGCAGCACGTTTCTGACGGGCAATCGCTGGTTCGCCGACTCGATCGTCCCGCCCGTACCGATGACGCTGCCGGTCGAGAACCTCAGCAGTCCGGAGTCGACCGCGTCCGCGGTGGTCTCCATGACCTGGTCGAGGGTGACCCCCTTGCCGGCCATCCGGGCCGGCTCGACCTGCACGTTCATCAGCTGGAGGCGCTCGTTCCAGATGGCGACGTTGGCGACGCCCGGCACCTGGAGCAGGCGGGTCCGGATGTTCCAGTACGCCGTCAGTGACATCTCGATGAGTGAGTTCTTCTTCGAGGTCATGCCGATCTGCATGGCGCGCCCGGTGGCCGACACGGGGGCGAGCATGACCGGCGGCGCCGCCCAGGTGGGCAGGGTCGGCGACACGATGGCGAGACGTTCCTGGACGAGCTGCCTCGCCCGCAGCAGGTCGGTGTCGGGCGAGAAGAGCAGCTCGATCGACGACAGCTGCGGGACGGACTTGGAGCGCATGTCGTCGAGTCCCTGCAGACCGTTCAGCCCTTGCTCGAGGGGCACGGTCACGAGCTCCTCCACGTCGGAGGTCGACAGCCCCACGCAGGCGGTCTGGATGACCACGCGCGGCGGCGCGAACTCGGGGAAGACGTCGACCCGCATCTGGGAGAGCGAGGTGAAGCCGAGGACCATCAGCACGACGGACGCGGCGACGACGATGAAGCGCAGGTTCAGGCTGGACTGCACGATCCACCGGATGAGGCCGCGCCGCCCGGTCATTGTTCGCCGCTGATCTCGAGCTCGGAGCCGAGCACCTCAGGGGCGCCGACGACGACGACCTGCGAGCCCACTGCGGGGCCGGCGGTCAGCGTGGCGACCTGACCCGAGATGGACAGCACCCGGATCGGCACCCGTCGGAAGACGTTCTTCGACTCGACGCGATACGCCCAGGTCGTGCCGTCGAGGTAGTAGATCACCGCCGCGTAGGGCATCGTCAGCTGGCCCGGAGCGGGAGCTCGGGTGACCGGCGCGGTCGCGATGCCAGCGGCGGCCGCCGCCTCGTCGGTGAGCGTGACCATCTTGACGTCCGACCCCGGGATCGCCTCGACGACGGCAGGCGGGTGCGACTCGGGTGCGGCTGCAGAGGCCTCGCAGGCCGCGACACCGGGGAGGACGAGCAGGCAGAGGCCGATGAGTCCGGCCTGCTTGGCGTGGGCCAGCTTTCGGGTCATGATTGGGCTCCCTTCGGGACGCCACACAGGGCAGGGACCAGGCACAGCACGACGAAGGAGCTCGACACCAGACCCGCGAGGAGCGAGACGGCGAAGGGCTGCAGGATCTCCGAGCCGGCGCGGTCCCCGAGGAAGGCGGCCGGCGCCACCGCGAGCGCCACGAGGACAGCTGCGCGGAGCACGGGAACGATGCGTTCCGTGGCCATGGCGGCCACCGAGCCCGCCCGCGGCACCGACCCTGCGCCGGCCGATGCCAGCACGGGGACCCGTGCACCGACGCCGCGAGCAGACACGAGGCCGCCCACCAAGGTGAGGGCGATGGCTGCGAACAGGCCGAGCAGCGGGCCCGGCGTCCCGAGGCCGCCGACCGCCGGGGCGACGAGCACCGCCCCGACACCGCCCAGGGGAGCGAGGAGCACCACCGCGAGGCCAGCGCGCCAGCTTCCGGTGGTGGCCTGAACCAGCAGCAGGAGCGCGAGGAGGACCCCGAGCGACACGATGGCGACCCGCCTCGCGTCCGAGGCGCGGTCGGCGGCGTCGCTCAGCACCTGCAGGTGGGTCTCGCTCGGCATCGGTACGTGGCCCACGGCCGTGGTGACGTCGGCGACGACGTCGGCGGCCCCGCCTCCGGTCAGGTCGGCGACGACGTCGACACTGCGCATTGCCTGGTCGTGGACGATCGAGGCGGGCTCGGGTCCGACCGTGACCTTGGCGACGTCACCGAGCCGCACCTGCGACCCGCTGGGCGTGTCGATCTTCACGTCGTCGAGACCCGAGAGGTTCGCCCGGATCGTGGGGGTGCCGAGGACGACGACGTCGAAGACCTTTGCCTGCTCGTAGAGGTTTCCCACGACGAGTCCGCTCGCCAGTGTCGTGGCCTCGCGACGCACGTCGCCCGGTCGCAGGCCGGCCTTGTCGGCGGCCGCGAGGTCGACCTCGACGTGGACGGTCGGCTGGCGCGGGATGGCCAGCACGTGGGCGCCCTGCAGGCCCTGCACGGTGGACATGGCGCCAGCGACCTTGGCCGCCGTCGCCTGCATGGCGGCGAGGTCCTGGCCGAACAGCCGCACCACGATGTCGTGGTCTCCGGGGGCCGTGGCCACGCTCAGCCGGTCCGACGTGTAGGTCATGAGGGCGGTGCGCACGCCCGGGTAGCGCTGCGCGACCCGATCGATCGAGTCGCTCACCGACCGGTAGTCCGCCGAACCGTCCAGGGTCAGCCAGAGCTCGCCGCTGTTAACGTCTCCGAGCTGGTCGGAGGTCACGGCCCGGCCGGCGTGCCCACCGACGGACGCCACCCCGGGTAGGGCCCGGAGCTCGGACGACATCCGCCCGGACACCCGGGTCATCTCGGTCAGGGAGGTCCCCACGGGCATGTCGACGCGCAGCAGGAGGGCGAGGTCGCGTGCCGTCGGCACCAGCGCACGGCTGCCGAGCGTCACGGCCGCGGCCGACGCTCCCACCCCGACCACGGCGAGCACCGCGACGAGCGACCACACGAGCCCCCGTCTCGTCGCGAAACGGGAGACGGCCCCCGAGAGCGCCCGGGCGACCGCCCTCACGGGCTTGGTCTCACGGCGCGCCGAGGCGTGGTCGCGCACGAACAGGAGCATGAGAGCCGGGGTCACGGTGAGCCCGACGACCAGTGCCGCAGCCAGGGCCAGGACGTAGGTCACCACGAGTGGCCGCGTGAAGGCCGTGGCCAACGAACCGAGGGCGAGCAGCGGGACCATGGCCAGCGCGCACGCCAGCAGCCCGACGAATGCCGTCCGCCGGGTTGCGCCCAGCGCCTCCGACACGACCTCTTGCGCCGATCGGCGTCCGGCCCCGGTCCCCTCGGTCCCCTCGGGCCCCTGGGTCCCCACGGTCCCCTCGGTCCCCTCGGCACCCACGCCACCTTCAGCCCCCTCGGCTCTCCCGGCCCGCTCTGACCTCTCGGCCCACGACCGCGCCCGGACGGACTCGACGTCACTCGCCGCCTCGTTGACGATGAGCACCACCGCGACGAGCAGGCCGGCGAGCGTCATGCTCGTCAGGGTCGTACCGCGCAGGAAGAGGACGTAGAGGGTCGCGGTCACCGAGACGAGCACCGAGCCGGCGATGACGAGTGCCGCCCGGAACGACCAGAAGAGGAGAAGCGCGCCGAGCGTGAGCGCCACGAGGCCGGCAGCTCCGGCGATGCCGATCGTGTGGACGGCGCTCTCGATGAAGCTGGCGGGCCGGTAGACCGACGTGTCGACGTCGATGCCGCCCAGCCCCGGGCGCAGCCCTGCGAGCGCCGCCTCGACTGCCTTCGTCACGGTCAGGGTGTCCGCCTCAGGGAACTTCTGGATCACGAGGAAGAGGGCCGGTTCGGCCGTGACCGCGTCACCGATGAGCGGCTGGTGGTCCTCGATCACCTGGGCGACGTCGCCGAGCTTCATCGGGGAGTCGGTGCCCTCGACGGAGACCTGGGCCAGGTTCTGGGCCGTGGTGATCGGAAGCACGTGCTGGACGGCGAGACGCTGGTTCGGTCCCTCGACGAAGCCTCCGGTGCCCGGCGTCGAGGCCTCCACGAAGGTCAGGGGCGAGACCCAGAGCGCGTTGCCGGCCGTCTCGATGACCTGGGTGAGGTCGACCCCTTTGGCGTGCAGGGTCGCCGGGTCCACCTGCACCTGCAGCTGCCGGTCGCGTTGTCCGTAGATCGACACGTTGGCGACACCGGGGATGCCCATGAGCCGAGGACGGATCTTCCACCGGGCCAGGACCGACATGTCGATGAGCGGCACGGTCTTGGAGTGCAGACCGATCATCGCGACCCGACTCGCCGAGGCGAGCGGCTCGACCATGACCGGCGAGCTCCCGACGTTGGGCAGGGCATGCGCCTGCGTCAGTCGTTCCTGCACCATCTGCCGGGCTGCGAAGAGGTCGGTCCCCGGCTCGAAGACGACGTCGATGGCCGACAGCCCCGGCTGCGAACGCGAGTGGATCCGGTCGAGCCACGGCACCCCGTTGAGCAGGTCCTGCTCGAGGGGGACGGTGACCAGCTGCTCCACCTCAGCGGCGGACAGGCCGAGGGCCTCGGTCTGCACCTGCACCGACGGCGGCATGAACTCAGGAAGGAAGTCGATCTTGGCCGAGCCCAGCGCGGAGGCTCCGAGCACCAGGACACCGGCGGCGATGGCGAGCACCAGCCGGCCGAACCGGGGGCTCGCGCCGACGAGGGCCCCCGAGCTCATGGCCGGCTCCCTGTCGCAACGAAGTGGATCGGACGCCTCGAGGGCGCATGTCGGGACGGGCCGGAGAACAACATTCCGCCACCCTTCGCTCGGAGTCCGCCGTACGGTGTACATCGAGGCTATTAAGGGGTGAGAGTCTTGGTCTTCCGCCGCTGGCACCCAGTTCGCCTCATCCGCTCGTGGGACTCAGGGGTTCTCAGGGGGGACCGAGCCTCCACCCGCGAGGGGACGGGCATCCTCCGAAGTGACCATGGCACTGACCAGTCATCAGGTCCGGTCTCGGCCGCCGACGTCGCTCTCGTCCTCGTCGTGACCCTGGCCTCGCTCTTCGGTTTCGTCGAGCGGGCCAGACAGATCGTGCTCGAGGCCGACAACGGGACGCTGCACTACATGGGTCTCGACCTGCCGGGCGCAGGCCTGACCCTCGTCGGGTGCGCGGCCCTGTTGTGGCGGCGGTCTTTCCCCGGGTGGGTGCTCGCGGTCGCCACGCTCGCCACGGTCGCCGCGAACGCCACCGGATACCCGCCCGCGCCGTTGCCGTATGCCGTGGTCGTCGCCGCGTTCACCGTCGCCCAGCGGTGGCCACTGCCCGGCGCCGCGGTCGCCCTGGTCCCGGTGCTTCTGGGCATGGCGGGGAGCGCCTTCGCCCGGTTCGGCACCGAGGTCGACGACGAGGTCCTGACCGAGGTCCTCGCGGTCCTGGCGGCCTGGGCGCTGGGCCGGGGCTACCGGCTCGGCCGGATCCGCACCCGGCTGCTCGAGGACCGGACCCGCCTGCTCGAGCAGCAGGCCCGGCACCTGACCCAGGAGCAGACGACCGTCGCGGCGCTGGCCGCCGCCCACGAGCGCGCCCACATCGCGCGGGAGCTGCACGACGTGGTGGCCAACGACGTCGGGATCATCGTCGCGCGGGCCGGAGCCGCCCGACGCTGCGAACAGCTCGGCAACAGCGGCTCGGTCGAGGTGCTCGCGTCCATCGAGTCGCTCGGCAGGGAGGCCCTGACGGACATGAGGCGGCTGGTCGGGGTGCTCCAGTCGATCGACGACGACGTGGCACAGGTCACCCGACCCGGGTTGGACCAGCTGGAGGACCTTGTCGCCAAGGTGGCCGCGACGGGCACCGACGTCCGGCTCGTGGTGACCGGTGACCGGCGCAAGCTCGCTCCCACCGTGGAGCTCAATGCCTATCGCATCGTTCAGGAGTCCCTGACCAACGCGATGAAGCACGCCAGCGGCTCACCCGTGACGGTCCGGGTCGACTTCGGGCCGGAACAGCTTCGTCTGCACGTCCGGGATCTCGGTGGGGGCGGGAGCCCCGCCCGGACGCCGGGCAACGGGCTGGTGGGCATGCGGCAGCGCGTGGACCTCCTCGGGGGTGGCCTGCACACCGGACCGGCGCCCGATGGCGGCTTCGTCGTCGACTGCGTTCTCCCGGCGCCGGCCGAGGAGGTGGCGCGTGACACTGCGGGTGCTGATCGCTGACGACCAGCCCCTGATGCGCCGGGCGCTCGCGGACTGCCTGAGGGTCGAGCCCGACATCGAGGTCGTCGCCGAGGCAGGGAACGGCCAGCAGGCGGTCGACCTGGCCACCCGGCTCCGGCCCGACGTGGCGATCCTCGACATCCGCATGCCGGTGCTCGACGGGGTGGAGGCCACCCGCCGGATCGTCCACGCGCGTCCGGCCCTGCCGACGCGGGTCGTCGTGGTCACCACCTTCGACCTGGACGAGTACATCGTCACCGCCCTGCGGGCGGGTGCGAGCGGCTTCCTGCTCAAGGACGCGACGCCGGAGGAGCTGGTCCGCGCCGTCCGGGTCGTCGCGGGCGGAGACGCGCTGCTCGCCCCGGCGGTCACGAAGCGCTTGCTGGAGCGCTACTCGCGCTACCTGCCGGTGACGCCGCTCGGCGGGGACTCGCTCTCCGAGCTGACGCCGCGCGAGATCGCGGTCCTGCGCCTCGTGGCCACTGGGCACACCAACGCCGAGGTGGCCGCCGAGCTCCACGTCGCCCCGAGCAGCGTCAAGACTCACATCGCGCACCTGCTCGCCAAGCTCCGGGCACCGGACCGGGTGCACCTCGTCATCCATGCCTACGAGACCGGGCTCGTCCTGCCGAACCAGCCCTCGGGGGGCTCCGGCACGTCGACGCCGGGGATCCCCGGCGCCGTCGTGTGACGAGGGCTCAGCCCCGCTCGGGCTCGCCCGCCAGATAGGCCCGCGAGAGGAGCGCCTCGGTCTCGGCGGTGTTGCGTCGCTCGGCGATCCACGGGACGACGGGGACGAAGCCGGCCAGGAGGTTCTTGACGATGCGAACGGGGCCCCACGCGGCCTTGAGGCCCAGGTTGGCGACGGACGCGGCATACCCCATGTAGATGATCCCGTGCACCGGGCTCCAGTACTCCGTCAGCACGTTGGTCTGCTTGAAGACGTACTTCATGACCATCTCGAGGAGGAGGACGAAGAGCGCGATGCCGGCGATGATCGCGAGCACGCGGTAGATCGACAGGGCCGACCGGATCTGCTGCGGCTTGGCCAGGGTCTGGGGGTACGTGCTCACGTCGTCGCGCCTTCTCTCGGTGCAGCGGCGGGCTCGTCCGCCGCCTGCTCTGCTCGGAACATCTTCCACCACATCCAGATCGCGAAGATCCCGAAGACCCACCACTGCACCGCGTAGGCCGCGTTGCGCAGGTTGAGGGGGGCGTCCAGTCCGGGCGCCGGGACGCGGGTCAGGCCGGCGGCGGCCAACGGGGTGCCCCCCGCGCCCTCGGCGGGACCCGCGGACTCGGCCGAGGCCAGCACGACGACGTTGTAGAGGTCGCCCGGCCACTCGTTGACGAGCGAGGCGAGGTCGACCGAGCGCACCTGCGGCGGCGGCAGCGGGGCCCCGTCGCGGGGCGACTCCCCCGGGCCGAGCGTGCCCGTCACGGTGACGACGCCCTTCGGCGGCGCGGGCACGACGGTCGGGGTCCCGTCGACGAACCCGCGCAGCACCGGAACGGTGCCGCCCTGCGTCTCGAGCGGCGTCACGACCCACGACCCGACCCGGCCACCCAACCGACGGTCGACGACGAGCAGCGTGCGCGCGGCGGCATACGTCCCCGTGACGGTGACGGCACGGTTGGAGTACTCGGCCCGGAAGTCGCTGTGCGGCGCGGTCACCTGCTGGAGCGGGGCGCGCGGGAGGCTCGAGGCGGCGGCCACGGAGTCCTGGCGACCGGAGTCACGCGCCACGCCGAGCTGCCACAGGCCGAGCAGGACACACGCGGCGACGACCACGGCAAGGCCGGCGAGAGCGCCGACCCAGCGAGGGGTGAGCAGGCGCCGGAACACGACTCAAGGGTAGGTCACCCCCGACTGGTCGACCTGACCCGGCCCCAGCCACCCGTGCGAGAATCCTTCGCCATGTCACCGCCTCGCCCATCGCCCCGACGCGGATCAGGTATGCCGTGCCGCGCCGTCGTCGTCCTGGCCGCCGCCGCCGTGTCGTGCCTTCTCGCCTCGTGCGGAAGCACCGACATCCCCTCCCCGCGACGCACGGTCACGGTCACCGTCGACGCCCCCTCCGCGGGCTCGTCCGGCACGTCGGCGTCCACGCCGACCCCGGTGCCCACGGCCAGCGCCGCGTCCGTCACGATCCCGACGAACCTCGCTGCGGGCGCGCAGCGCGGGGCCCCGAAGTCCTTCGACGAGGCCAAGGGCCGCATCGATGCGGCCAAACCGGCGGCCGGGGTCGGCGACCGTTTCCAGAGCCCCAGCGGCAACATCGTGTGCCGGCGCAGCACCGATTCCAGCGCTGCCGCGTGCGAGGTCGCGCAGGGACGGATTCCCCCGCCCCTGCCCACGATCTGCCGGGCAGGAGGACCGAAGGACATCGGCCGCATGGAGCTGGGGGCGAGCGGCGCAGTGCCAGTGTGCAACTCCGACACCATCCGTCTGGGCAGCGAGCCGAAGCTCGCCTACGGCGCGCGCACCGCACCGTCGGGCACGACCGCCTGCCTCAGCGAGGAGTTCGGCGTCACCTGCATCGACACGGCCGGCCGGCACGGCTTCTTCCTCGCGAGGGACACCTTCGTCACGTTCTGACGCCCCCGGTCCCGGCCCCGGGGCTCCCGCCGTGGTCATCGGCGTGCTCGAGTGCACCTAGGATTGGTGCCACGACCTGACTGGACCGAGCTCGACACACCCGACGACCGAGGGGCCGCCGTGGCGCAACTGTTGCTCCTGCACCTGCTTGCCGCCGCCCTCGCGCCGTGGCTGTCCAGGGTCCTGCGCACCAAGGCCTTCCCGGTCCTGGCGCTCGCGCCCGCGATCTCCTTCGGCTGGCTCGTGTCCGTGTCAGGCGACGTCCGTGCGGGCAACCTTCCGACACAACGGATCTCGTGGGTCCCCGGACTCGGCCTCGACCTCGACTTCCGCGTCACGACGCTGTCGTGGGTGCTCGGGCTGCTCGTCACCGGGGTCGGGGCCCTCGTCCTGCTCTACTGCACGTGGTACTTCACCGACCGCGACCCGACGCTGTGGCGCTTCACGTCGGTCTTCACGGCGTTCGCCGGTGCGATGCTCGGACTCGTCCTGACCGACAACTTCCTCGTGCTCTACGTCTTCTGGGAGCTGACGACGGTCTTCTCCTACCTGCTCATCGGCCACAACCCGGCGAGCTCGACCAACCGCCGCGCGGCGATGCAGGCGCTCATCGTCACGACCTTCGGCGGCCTCGCGATGCTCATCGGCATCATCGCCCTGGGCGTCCACCACACGTACTCGATCTCTGCCCTGCTCGCCGACCCGCCACCGCTCGACGCCGTGACGGTGGCTGCGGTGGTCCTGCTCCTCGTCGGGGCCCTGTCGAAGTCGGCGCTCGTGCCGTTCCACTTCTGGCTCCCCGGCGCGATGGCCGCGCCGACCCCGGTCAGCGCCTACCTCCACGCCGCGGCCATGGTCAAGGCCGGCATCTACCTCGTCGCCCTCCTCGCCCCCGTCTTCGCGGGTGCGCCCGCGTGGCACGCGCTGACCGTCGGCCTCGGCCTCTTCACCATGCTCGTGGGCGGCTGGAGGGCCTTGCGGCAGCACGACATCAAGCTGCTCCTCGCCTACGGCACGGTCAGCCAGCTCGGCTTCATCGTCGCCATCGCCGGCCTCGGCACCAAGGCGTCCGCCCTGTCGGCGCTCGCCCTCGTCATCGCCCACGCGCTCTTCAAGTCGACCCTCTTCCTCACCGTCGGCGTCGTCGACAAGTGCACCGGCACCCGCGACCTGCGTCAGCTCTCCGGGGTCGGCCGCAGGCTCCTCCCCGTGTCGGTGCCGGCAACGCTCGCCGCACTGTCGATGGCCGGCATCGTGCCGCTCGCCGGCTTCGTGTCCAAGGAGAGCGCCCTCGAGTCGCTGTGGGAGGACGTCCAGACCTCCGCCCCGCTGCCGGCACCGTGGAGCTGGCTCGCGATCACGGGTGTCGTCGCCGGCTCGGCGCTCACGGTCGCCTACACGGCGCGCTTCCTCTGGGGCGCCTTCGCGACGAAGCCGGGCATCCCGCCGACGCCGGTCAAGGCCGCCCACCCCGGCTTCGTCCTGGCGCCGGTGCTGCTCGGCGTGGCCAGCCTGCTGCTCGGCCTGCTCGCCCCTCTCGAGTCGCCGTGGCTGCTGCCGTATGCCGTGTCGTTCCCCCAGGGTGCCGAGCCGCAGTCGCTCGCGCTGTGGCACGGCGTCACCGTGCCGCTGCTGCTCTCGCTCGTGTCCGTCGGCGTGGGCCTCGCCCTCTTCGCCGGGCGCGACCTCGTCGCTCGCGTCCAGTCGGGCGTGCCGCCACTCGTCGACGGCGAGCGCGGCTTCGCGCGCACCCTGCGATGGGTCGACCGCGGGGCCGTCGAGACGACCGCCGTCACGCAGCGCGGCTCGCTCCCCATCTACCTCGCGGGCATCCTCATCGTCTTCGTCGCCCTGCCCGGCGTGGCCGCGGTGACGCAGGGGACGCTCCCGCAGATCCGGCTCTGGGACAACCCCGGTCAGGCCGTCGTCGGGGTCGTCGTCGTCGCGGCAGCCGTCCTCGTGCTCGTCACGCGTCGTCGGCTCACCGCGGTCATGCTCGTCGGCGCCACCGGCTACGGCGTCTCCCTCCTCTTCATCCTCCACGGGGCGCCGGACCTCGCGATCACCCAGATGCTCGTCGAGACGGTCTCGCTCGTCGTCTTCGTCCTCGCGCTGCGCCGTCTGCCGACGAAGTTCACGCGCCACCCGCACTCGCCCTCACGCACGTGGCGCATCGCGCTCGGAGCGGCTGTCGGTGCGTCCGTCGGCGCGATCGCGCTCGTCGCGTCGGGGGGCCGCAGCGCCGAGCCCGTGTCGGCCGGGTTCCCCACGGAGGCCTACGCGTTCGGCCACGGGAAGAACATCGTCAACGTCACGCTCGTCGACATCCGCGCGTGGGACACCCTCGGCGAGGTGTCGGTGCTCGTGGCCGCCGCAACCGGCATCGCCAGCCTGATCTTCGTGCGCAACCGCAACACGCGGCTGTCTCGCGCGACGTCCAAGGCCCTGCCGCCGAGCGACCCCGCCCGCGGCACGTGGCTGCACGGCGGGCGGACGATGCGCACCGAGAAGCGGTCGGTGATCTTCGAGGTCGTGACCCGGCTCGTCTTCCACGTCATGCTCGCCGCCTCCCTCTTCCTCCTCTTCGCCGGGCACAACCAGCCCGGTGGCGGTTTCGCGGGCGGCCTCGTCGCCGGCCTCGCGCTCGTCGTGCGCTACCTCGCGGGCGGCCGCTACGAGCTCGACGAGGCAGCGCCCTTCGACGCCGGGCTGCTCGTCGGCCTCGGCCTCCTCGTCGCGGTCGGCTCGGCCGTCGCACCGCTCGCGTTCGGCGGCACGATCCTCGAGACGACGACCGTCGACTTCACCCTGCCGCCCTGGGGCGAGGTGCACATCGTGACCTCCCTCGTCTTCGACATCGGCGTCTACCTCATCGTCGTCGGCATGATGCTCGACATCGTCCGCAGCCTCGGCACCGGCATCGACCGACAGATCGCCGAGGAAGCCGCTGACGCCGAGGAGTCCGACGCCTCCGGCGACCAGGAGGAGGTGGTGCCGTCGTGACCACCCTCGCCCCCGCCCTCATCGAGTCGACCCTCGAGCCCAACATCACCCTCGTGCTCGTCACCGTCGGGCTCGTCACTGCGGGCACCGCGCTCGCCCTCGACCGCAGCCTCGTGCGCGTCCTGCTCGGCATGGTCCTCATCGGCAACGGCATCGCCGTGCTCTACCTCGTCATCAGCGGACGCGCCGGACGCGCGCCGTTCGTCGGCGAGGACCCCGCCGCGATCAGCGACCCGCTGCCCCAGGCCATGGTCCTGACGGCCATCGTCATCTCGCTCGCGACGATCGGCTTCCTGCTCGCCCTGTCCTACCGGCTCTGGCAGATCTCGGGCACCGACGACGTCCCCGACGACGCCGAGGACGCCCGCATCCAGCGCCTCGCGCTCGAGGACCAGACCTCGTCGACCTACGACCCCTCCGACGCCCCGACGACGACGTCCGACGAGCTCGCCGACGGGGACGGGAGCCCGTGACCCCGTGAACCCGACCCACCTGACCGTGCCCGACCTCGTGCCGCTGCCCGTGCTCCTGCCGCTGCTCGGGGCCGCACTCACGCTCGCCTTCCGCCGGTCGCCGCGCCTGCAGCGCGGTGTCAGCATCGCCGTGCTCGCCGCGGTCGTCGTCGTGGCCGGCGTCCTCGTCTGGCAGACCGACGCGAACAGCCCGCAGGTGCTGTGGCTCGGCGCGTGGCAGGAGCCCCTCGGCATCTCGCTCGTCGCCGACCGCCTCAGTGCCCTCATGCTGCTCGTCTCGGCCATCGTCACCCTCCTCGTGCTCGTCTTCGCCATCGGCCAGGGCCAGGCCGACAGCGACGACGAGACCGAGAGCGAGACGCCGCTGACGATCTTCCACCCGACCTACCTCGTGCTCGCGGCGGGCGTCTCCAACGCGTTCCTCGCGGGTGACCTCTTCAACCTCTTCGTCGGCTTCGAGATCCTGCTCTTCAGCTCCTACGTCCTCATCACGCTCGGCGGGGCCGCAGCGCGCATCCACGCCGGCACGACCTACGTCGTCGTGAGCCTCCTCAGCTCCGCGCTCTTCCTCGTCGGCATCGCCGCGGTGTATGCCGCAACGGGCACCGTCAACCTCGCCCAGCTCGCGATCCGTGTCGGCGACCTCGCCCCCAGCGTGGCGCTCGTGCTCCAGCTCTCGCTGCTCACGGCATTCGCCATCAAGGCCGCCATCTTCCCGATGTCGGCGTGGCTGCCCGACAGCTACCCGACGGCCCCGGCCCCGGTCACGGCGGTCTTCGCTGGGCTGCTGACGAAGGTCGGCGTCTACGCGATCATCCGCACCCAGACCCTCCTCTTCCCCGACTCACCGCTGCAGGGCCTGCTCATGTGGGCGGCGCTGCTGACGATGGTGATCGGCATCCTCGGGGCGGTGTCGCAGTCGGGCCTCAAGAGGATCCTGTCGTTCACCCTCGTCAGCCACATCGGCTACATGATCTTCGGCATCGCCATCGCGACGCCGCAGGGCACGGCCGGCGCCATCTTCTACGTCGCGCACCACATCACGATCCAGACCGCGCTCTTCCTCATCACCGGCCTCGTCGAGCGACTGGCCGGCACGACGTCGCTCGACCGGCTGGGCGGCCTGGCCGTCGCCTCCCCCTTGCTCGCGACGCTCTTCTTCGTCTCGGCCATGAACCTCTCGGGCATCCCGCCGCTGTCGGGCTTCCTCGCCAAGATCGGCCTGCTCGACGCAGGCATCGAGCTCGGCACGCCGCTCGCGTGGCTGCTCGTCGTCGGCGGCATCGTCACGAGCCTCCTGACGCTCTACGCCCTGACCAAGGTGTGGAGCCAGGCGTTCTGGCGCCCGCGGGCCGACGCCCCGCGATCCACCGCGACGGCCGCGGCCCGTGCGGACGGCGCTCTCGGCCTCGCGCCGGAGACGGACCCCGCGGGCGACGTCCTCGTCGACACGGCCCCCCGGCCCCTCCCCCGCACGATGCTCGGGGCCACGGCCGCCATGACGCTGGTCGGGCTGCTCATCACCGTCGTCGCCGGCCCGCTCTTCGCCTACACCCAGCGCGCCGCCGCCGACCTCACGAGCCGCGACCCCTACATCACGAGCGTCCTGCCCGTGGAGGTCCGCCGATGACCGACACCCGGACGTCCACCGCCGCCCGCGGGCCCGAGACCCCGCACCGACGACGCCGCGTGCTCCAGCCGCGGGCCGTCGCGGCGGTCGCCCTCGCCTGGGTGCTGCTCTGGGACCGCCTCACGTGGGGCAACGTCGTCAACGGCGTCCTCGTCGGGCTCCTCGTGACGTATGCGTTCCCGCTGCCATCCATCGAGTTCACCGGGCGGCTGCGCCCGCACCGGGTGCTGCTCCTCATAGGGCACTTCCTCGTCGACCTCGTCGGCGCCTCGTGGCAGGTCATGCGACTGGCCTTCGGCCGTCGTCGCCCGCGGAACGCCGTCATCGAGGTGCAGCTGCGCTCACGCTCCGACTTCTACCTCACGATCACCGCCGAGCTCGTCGCCCTCGTGCCGGGTTCGGTCGTCATCGACGCGCGGCGCTCCACGTCGGTGCTCTACCTGCACCTGCTCGACGTCGAGCGCGAGGGCCGGATCGAGGCCCAGCGCGCCCACGTCCTCGCGGTCGAGCGACGGGTCGTGCGGGCCCTCGGCTCGCGCGCTGAGATCGCCGCGCTCGAGAACGCCGCGCTCGAGAACGCCCCGCTCGGGAGGGACGGCAACGACACCGACGACCCCATCGGGGAGGCCCGCCCATGACCGTCGTCCTCGGCATCTCGCTCGCCATGCTCGGCGTCGCAGCGGCGCTCGTCCTCGTCCGCCTCTTCATCGGACCGAGCAACCTCGACCGCATCGTCGCCGCCGAGATCCTGCTCGTCATCGTCATCGCCGGCGTCGCGCTCGAGTCGGCGCGGCAGCGCACGACGACCTACCTCCCGCTGCTCATGATCCTGGGGCTCGTCGGCTTCGTCGGCGGCGTCGCGGTCACCCGGTTCCTGTCCCGCGACTCCGACGAGCCCGAGGGCGTCGTCCGCGAGCAGCCCGAGCCGCGCGAGCCGCGGGGCGAGAGGGAGCAGTCATGACGTGGACCTCGCTGCTCGACGTCGCCGGGGCCGTGTCGCTCCTGCTCGGGTCGTTCCTCTGCCTGGCGGGTGCCGTCGGCCTCATCCGCTTCCCCGACACGCTGTCGCGGCTGCACGCCGCGACCAAGCCGCAGACCCTCGGCCTCATCCTCATCCTCACCGGCCTCGCCCTGACGCTGCGCACGTGGGCGGCCGTCACGACCCTCGTCCTGCTCGCCGCGACCCAGTTCTTCACCTCGCCCGTGTCGGCGCACCTCGTCGGTCGAGCGGCCTACCGCAACCGGCGCGTCGACACCGCGACGCTCGAGGTCGACGAGCTGTCCGACGCCCTCGACCGCGCGGGCGAGGACCGAGCGCACTGACGCCAACGCGGCCACACGGCATACGCCCCAACGGGTTTGACCTCGAGTCGGATTGAGCTCCTACGGTCGGGCCGTGACCCGGACCGAAAATGGAATGAGGCGCGTCCTCGCCGAACGTACGATGAACCAAGTGATCTCGCTGCCCCACGCCGACCCCGGCACGCCCGACCTGACGAGCCCGACGGCATACCTCCGGTGGGTCGGCAACGGTCAGCGGCGCACCCTCGCCATCGCCATCGCCTTCGGCATCGTGTGGCTCGTCAGCCAGGCGCTCTTCCCCGCCGCGATGGGCAAGGCGATCGACCAGGGCATCATTGGCGGCGACGCAGGTGCCCTGGTGCTGTGGTGCGGCATCCTCATCGGACTCGTCGTCCTCAGCGCCCTGTCCGGCGCGATGCGTCACAAGTACGCCGTCGCCAACTGGATGCAGGGGGCGTTCCGCTCGGCACAGCTCATCGGCCACAAGGCCGCCGACACCGGCGAGGCCCTGACCCGGGCCGTCCCGACCGGCGACGTCGTCGCCACGGTCAGCTCCGACGCGATGCGGATCGGCGGACTCTACGACGTCGCAGCGCGATTCGCCGGTGCGGTCGTGTCCTACGTCGTCGTCGCGCTCATCCTGCTGAACGCCTCGACACCGCTCGGGCTCGTCGTCCTCATCGGCGTGCCGGTGCTCGTCGCCTGCCTCACCTTCATCGTCCGCCCGCTCCAGGCCCGCCAGCTCGCCCAGCGCGAGGAGTCCGGCACCCTCATCGGGCTCGGTGCCGACACCGTCGCCGGCCTGCGGGTGCTGCGGGGCATCGGCGGCGAGCAGACCTTCCTGCGCCGGTATGCCGTCCAGTCGCAGTCCGTGCGCCAGGTGGGCAACCGGGTCGCCGGCTACCAGGCGGCGCTCGACGCCGCCCAGGTCCTGCTCCCCGGCATCTTCGTCCTCGTCGTCGTGTGGCTCGGCGCGCGGTTCGCCATCGACGGCCAGATCACCGCCGGACAGCTCGTCGCGTTCTACGGCTACACGGCCTTCCTCGTCATCCCGCTGCGCACGGCGACGGAGATGGTCGACCGGGCGACGCGCGCACACATCGGCGCTCGCAAGCTGACGACGATCCTGCGCGTCGAGCCGGACGACGCCGAGACTCCGGACGCGCAGCCGCTGCCGCCCGGCCCGGCCCCGCTCCACGACCCGCGCAGCGGCGTCACGATCGAGCCGGGTCGCCTCACCGTCGTGGTGTCGGCGCGTCCCGAGGAGACCGCGGCGCTGGCCGACCGGCTCGGCCGCTTCGGAGCCGGGGAGACCGACGTGCGGCTCGACGGGACGCGCCTCGCCGACGCCTCCCTGGCGGAGGTCCGTCGCCGGATCGTCGTCTCCGAGACCGACCCCCGGCTCTTCACCGGCACCCTGCGCGCCGAGCTCGACCCGTGGGGCGACCACGACGACGCCTCGATCCTCGAGGCTCTCTCGGTCGCGAGCGGCGACGACGTGCTCGAGGCGCTGCCCGGCGGGCTCGACAACGAGGTCGAGGAGCGCGGCCGGGCCTTCTCCGGCGGCCAGCGCCAGCGCCTCGCCCTGACCCGGGCGCTCCTCACCGGGGCCGACACGCTCGTGCTCGTCGAGCCGACGAGCGCCGTCGACGCGCACACCGAGGCCCGCATCGCCCAACGACTCACCACGGCTCGGGCCGGTCGCACCACGGTCGTCATGTCCGCGAGCCCGCTCCTGCTCGACCAGGCCGACCACGTCGTCTTCCTGCGCGACGGCTCGGTCGCCGCGAGCGGCACCCACAGTCGGCTCATGGCCGACGACCCCGACTACCGACGCACCGTCGTCCGAGGAGAGGAGGACTGATGTCGCAGACCACCCAGACGCCCCCGTCGCCGGCCCGGTCGCTGCCCGTGGCCGACATGGCCTCGGTCAAGGACCACACCCGCGGCCTCGTCCGACGCCACCGCGGGAGCATCCTCGTCGTCATCGCGCTGCACGCGGTCGCCGCCGTGGCTGCCCTCGTCGCGCCACGCGTCATCGGCCTGCTCGTCGACGAGATCAGCCACGGCCGCTCGCTCGCCGTCGTCAACCGCCTCGCGCTCTGGATCGCCGGAGCCGTCGTCGTGCAGACCGTCGTCACGTGGTTCGCGCGTCGGGCCTCGTTCGTCATGGGCGAGACGATCTTCGCCGAGCTGCGCGAGGAGTTCATGGAGCGCGTCGTCGAGCTGCCGCTCTCGACCGTCGAGCGCGCCGGCACGGGTGATCTCGTCGCCCGCACGACGAACGACGTCGAAGCGCTCTCGCGCGTCATCCGGTTCGGCATCCCCTCGATCTTCCTCGGGGCGGTCACGACGACGATCACCGTCGTCGCGGCCTTCCTCACCGAGTGGCAGGTCGCCCTGGCGATCGTCGTGGGCGTGCCCATCCTCGTGCTGTCGACGCGCCGCTACCTGCGCCACGCGCCCGAGGGCTACCTCCGCGAACGAGCCACGTATGCCGTGCTCAACGGTGTCGTCACCGAGTCGGCCGACGGCGGCCGCACCATCGACGCGCTGGGCCTCGGCAGCCGTCGCCGGCGCCGCATGGACGACGCCCTGCGCGACTGCTACGACGCCGAGCTCTACACGCTGGGACTGCGCCTGCGGTGGTTCCCGTCCGTCGAGTTCGCCTTCTTCGCGCCCGTTGCCGTCACCCTGCTCTGGGGCGGATTCCTCATCTCGCGCGACGTCGCGACAGCCGGCACCGTCACCGCCGTGGCGCTCTACGTGCAGCAGATGGCCGGCCCGCTCGACGAGCTCATCTCCTGGCTCGACGAGATCCAGATCGGCGCGACCAGCCTGGCCCGGGTCATCGGCATCGCCGACGTCCCGGCCGACCGCACCGCGAGCGGGGCGGAGCCTGAGGACGACCACCTCGAGGTCATGGACGTCCACTACTCCTACCGCGCGGGTCGCGACGTGCTGCGCGGCGTCTCGCTCGACCTGCAGCCCGGTGAGCGCCTCGCCATCGTCGGGCCGTCGGGTGCCGGCAAGTCGACACTGGGCCGGCTCATGGCCGGCATCGACGGTCCGCGCGAGGGACGCGTCGAGGTCGGCGGGGTGCGACTCGTCGACCTCGAGCTCGCCCAGCTGCGCGGCCAGGTCGCGCTCGTGACGCAGGAGCACCACGTCTTCGTCGGGACGCTCGAGGACAACCTGCGCCTGGCCCGGCCCGAGGCCTCGCGCGAGCAGCTGCTCGACGCGCTGGCCGCCGTGGACGCGCGAGGCTGGGCCCTGGAGCTGCCCGACGGGCTCGACACCCTCGTCGGGTCCGGCGGCCACCGGCTCACCGAGCCGCAGGCGCAGCAGCTCGCGCTCGCGCGGCTCGTCCTCGCCGACCCGCACACACTGGTCCTCGACGAGGCGACCTCGCTGCTCGACCCGCGCGCCGCCCGACACCTCGAGCGGTCACTCGCCGCCGTCGTCGAGGGACGCACCGTCGTCGCCATCGCGCATCGGCTCATGACGGCGCACGACGCCGACCGGGTCTGCGTCGTCGAGGACGGCCGGATCAGCGAGATCGGTTCGCACGAGGAGCTGCTCGAGGCCGACGGCGCCTATGCCGCGCTCTGGCGCTCGTGGCGCGACGAGCCCCAGCCGGCCCGCTGAGCCGACCTCCGGCACCAGCCCTGGCTTCGGCAAAGGATCGACAGGACCCGTAACCCGCCTCCTGCCACCTCGTTGTCAGCGCGGTGCCGGGCGGTTTCTCGACCGGTTGCTCGCCCGCACCGCCGGGTGGGGCCGTCTCTGAGGGGTGACGGCCTCACCCTCTTTCGTCCTCACGGCGGCCGCCGGGCGGTGCTGGCCCGGCTGCCGCCCCGACGGCTCCCCGCCCCGTCACAGGCTCCGTGCCTACCGTCGGGACATGCACGGGCTTACCCGTCTCCTGACCGTTGCCGCGGCGTGCGCCGCGCTCGCGGGCTGCAGTGCGTCGCCGACCGCAGCTCCGACCGGTACCAGCGCGTCCACCGCGCCGGCGGCGAGCTCGGCCGCGAGCTCGGCCGCGAGCTCCACGAGGACGACACCATCTGCCCCGGCCCGACCCGCCCCGGCGCCTCGGCCACCGGCCACCCCGCGACAGACCCTGCCGACCCGGGATGCCGGTCCGGCGCCGTCCTCGTACCGCACCACCGTGGTGCACCGCGGCAGCGACCACCCCGACGACCTCGTCCTCGACGCGTCGGGGGCCCTGCTCTACAGCGACTACACGAACGGGACGATCAGCAGGTTGCGCGCGGACGGCACGGGCGCCGTCATCCACCGGGGCCTCGACGGGCCGGAGGGCCTGGTGCTCCTCGCGGACGGGTCGCTCGTCGTCGCCGAGGAGAACACGAACCGGGTGCTCGCCTACGCCCCGGGGGCCGCGGCCCCGCACGTCCTGACGACACTGCCCGGCCAGCCGGTGAAGGCCACCTGCCACGGGGGCGTCGACGGGATCGCCTGGGACGCAACCACGCACACCCTCGTCGTGCCCGACCCCGTCACCGGCACCATCTACCGGATGAGCCCGGACGGCTCGAACCGCACTGCGCTGTCGAGCGGTTTCGTGCATCCCGTGGGCGCAGCGGTCGGGCCCGACGGCGCCGTCTACGTCGCCGACGAGTGCGGCGGCGACGTGTGGCGCCTCGGCGCGGGAGGCAGCCACACCCGGGTCGCGCGCGCCAGCATGCCCGATGACCTCGCGCTCGACGGCCACGGCAACCTGCTCGTGACGGACGTCCGGCACACCAACCACGACGTGCGCCGGTGGCCGCTCGCCGGAGGCAGCTCCACCGTTCTGGCCCGCGCCGGACTCGTCGAGCCACAGGGCCTGCTCGTCGACGCGGCGGGACGCATCTACGTCTCGGACGACCAGACCGACGTCATCCTGCTCCTGACGCCCACATCCTGAAGATCTCCCAGCCCCGGTACCGGTCGCTGCCGTGTGCAGTGGGCGGGGTCCTGACCCCACCGCCTGCACACGGCGCGCTGCCCCGGAGGCGGCAGCAACGGGTCAGGCGTCGACGAGCCGGTAGGCCTCCCCCTGGGCCGGCCGCCGATCCGCCTCACCGCGGGCCGGCCACAGCGCGACCGCCCGCTCGGCCTGCGCCGTGATGGTCAGGCTCGGGTTGACGCCGAGGTTGGCCGAAACGGCGGATCCGTCCAGCACGTGCAGGCCGGGATAGCCCCACACGCGCTGGTAGGGGTCGATGACGCCGTGGTCGGGCGAGTCGGAGATGACCG
Source organism: Terrabacter sp. 2YAF2 (assembly GCF_052114705.1). Taxonomy (NCBI): domain Bacteria; kingdom Bacillati; phylum Actinomycetota; class Actinomycetes; order Micrococcales; family Intrasporangiaceae; genus Terrabacter; species Terrabacter sp. 2YAF2. The sequence continues at coordinate 124,741 of NZ_JBFRFG010000002.1, read as the reverse complement.
CGCCGCCGAGGAAGTGAGCCGTCATCGGGATGTCGAAGACCTCGCCGATCGACGACCCGGGCCAGGCGCGCTCGCCGGTCGTGCCCTCGAGACGCTGCGCCATCGCCCGCACCGCAACGTTGCCCTCGGGGATGTATGTCGGGTTCGGCTCGCCGTGGCCCTGCGTCGACGTCAGGTGCCACCCGAGCAGGCCGCGCCGGCGCCGCACCCTGATCGAGTTGTCGCTCGTCTGCATGACGAGGGCGATGACGGTGCGCTCGCTCCAGCGCCGGGTCGACAGCGACCGGGCGAAGACGAGCGGGTGGCGGGCAGCCGTGCCGGCGAAACGCACCCACCGGGGTGTGCCGCCGCCGCCGTCGACCTGCATGACGGCGAGCGCCCCCATGAGGTTGGAGCCCTTGCCGTAGCGGCAGTTCTCGACGTGTGTCGTGTCCGAGACGTGGAAGCTCGACGTGATGGCGACCCCCTTCGTCAGGTCGACGCCCTCGGGCACCCGGGCCGTCATGGCCCCACCCAGAGCCTCGGAGTTGGTCCTCGTCAGCTCACCGAGCGAGTCCGACAGGCGCGGCAGCCCCTGCCCCTCGGGCTCGGCCTTCATCGCCTGCAGCAGCTGGGCCGTGCCCCAGGCCCCCGCCGCGACGACCACCTGCGCGGCGGTCACGGTGCGCTCACCCGCCCGGCGCCGACCCCACGAGCCGCTGCGGACGGTCGTGACGGCATACCCCTGCTCCGGCGCAGCCGGATCGAGCGGCCGCACGCGCGTCACGGTGCGGAGCGGCTCGATGACGACGCCCCGGCGCTCGGCGAGCGCGAGGTAGTTCTTGACCAACGTGTTCTTGGCACCGACCCGGCAGCCGACCATGCAGTTGCCGCACTCGGTGCAGCCCGTGCGCGCAGGCCCCTGACCGCCGAAGTAGGGGTCGGGCACCCGCTTGCCCGGCTCACCGAAGAAGACGCCGACCGGCGTCTTGCGGAAGCTCGCGCCCACACCCAGGTCCGCCGCGGTGTCACGCATCAGCTGCTCGACGGGGCCCTCGCACGGGTTGACGGTGACGCCGAGCATCCGCTGGGCCGTCGCGTAGTGCGGGGCGAGCTCGGCCTGCCAGTCGGTGATGTGCGCCCACTGGCCGTCGCGGAAGAAGGGGGTCGGGGGGACGTAGAGGGTGTTGGCGTAGTTGAGCGACCCGCCACCGACGCCCGCGCCGGCGAGGACGAGGCAGTCCGGCAGCCGGTGGATGCGCTGGACGCCGAAGAGCCCGAGCTTGGGCGCCCAGAGGTAGCGTCGCACGTCCCAGCTGGTCCGCGCGAAGTCCTCGTCCTCGAAGCGGCGCCCCGCCTCGTAGACGTGGACGCGGTAGCCCTTCTCGGCGAGGCGCAGCGCGGCGACGGACCCGCCGAAGCCGGACCCGATGACGACGACGTCGTGGTCGAACTCCATGGGCTCACCCTAGGGAGCGGCGGGACCGCAGGCTACCGTCAGTAACCTTCGCCACACCCGGGCGCGGCGTCAGTTGCCGAGGTAGGGCGAGACGACGACCTCGACCCGCTGGAACTCCTTGACGTCGGAGTAGCCGGTCGTGGCCATCGCCCGCTTGAGCGCGCCGATGACGTTGGTCGTGCCGTCGGCCTGCCGGCCCGGGCCGAAGAGGATCTCCTGGAGCGAGGCCTGCGCGCCGAGGGCGATGCGCTCACCGCGGGGCAGCTGCGGGTGGTGCGCCTCGGGACCCCAGTGGTAGCCACCCCCGGGGGCGTCGGCCGCCCGCGCCAGGGCCGCCCCGAGCATGACCGCGTCGGCGCCGCACGCGACGGCCTTGACGATGTCGCCCGAGGTGCCGACGCCGCCGTCGGCGATGACGTGGACGTAGCGGCCACCGGACTCGTCGAGGTAGTCGCGGCGGGCCGCGGCGACGTCGGCGACGGCCGAGGCCATCGGCGCGTGGATGCCGAGCGCGGTCCGCGTCGTGTGCGCGGCGCCGCCGCCGAAACCGACGAGGACGCCGGCGGCACCGGTGCGCATGAGGTGCAGCGCCGCCGTGTACGACGCGGCGCCGCCGACGATGACGGGCACGTCGAGCTCGTAGATGAACCGCTTGAGGTTGAGCGGCTCGGCGCGGCCCGACACGTGCTCGGCCGAGACCGTCGTGCCGCGGATGACGAAGAGGTCGACGCCGGCGTCGACGACGGTCTTCCAGTGCTGCTGGGTGCGCTGCGGGGACAGGGCGCCCGCGACCGTGACCCCGGCCTCACGCAGCTGGCGCAGGCGCTCGGTGATGAGCTCGGGCTTGATCGGCTCGGCGTAGATCTGCTGCATCCGGGCCGTCGCGGCGTCGGGGTCGATCTCGGCGATCTCCTGCAGCTGCGCGGTCGGGTCCTCGTAGCGGGTCCACAGCCCCTCGAGGTCGAGGACGGGCAGGGCGCCGAGCTTGCCGAGGACGATCGCGCTCTCGGGCGAGACGACGGAGTCCATCGGCGCGGCCATGACCGGGATGTCGAAGTGGTAGGCGTCGATCTGCCACGAGACCGAGACCTCCTCCGGGTCGCGCGTGCGCCGCGAGGGCACGACGGCGATGTCGTCGAAGGAGTAGGCGCGCCGTCCGCGCTTGCCTCGGCCAATCTCGATCTCGGTCACCGGCCGATCCTAACCGTCGGGGGCTCACGGCCGCTGACGGCCTGCGCCCCCGACCACCCCCGACAACCCGCGCCACCGTCGGGGGCTCACGGCCGCTGACGGCCTGCGCCCCCGACCACCCCCGAGAACCCGCGGCCTCCCGAGGACGTTGCCGTCCCGCGGGGCCCGCGGGACGGCATACGTGGTGGTCGGGCTGAGTCAGCCGACGGTGTAGTTGGGGGCCTCCACGATGCCCTGCACGTCGTGCGGGTGGCTCTCCTTGAGCGAGGCCGACGTGATGCGGACGAACTGGCCCTTGTCCTGCAGCTCCGGGATGGAGCGGGCGCCGACGTAGAACATCGACTGGCGCAGACCACCCAGCATCTGGTGGGCGACGGCCGACAGCGGGCCACGGTAGGCGACCCGGCCCTCGATGCCCTCGGGGACGATCATGTCGTCGGACTCGACCTCGGCCTGGAAGTAGCGGTCCTTGGAGTAGGACTTCTTGCCGCGCGAGCTCATCGCCCCCAGCGAGCCCATCCCGCGGTAGCTCTTGAACTGCTTGCCCGCGACGAAGATGAGGTCGCCGGGGCTCTCCTCGCACCCGGCGAGCAGGGAGCCCACCATGACCGAGTCGGCGCCGGCGACGATGGCCTTGGCGATATCGCCGGAGTACTGCAGGCCGCCGTCGGCGATGACCGGCACGCCGGCCGGCTTGCAGGCCTGCGCGGCCGCATGGACGGCCGTGATCTGTGGCGCGCCCACGCCGGTGACGATGCGTGTCGTGCAGATGGAGCCGGGACCCACACCGACCTTGACGGCGTCGGCGCCGGCGTCGACGAACGCCTGAGCGCCCTCACGCGTCGCGACGTTGCCGCCGATGACCTGGACGTGGCGCGTCGCGGGGTCGCTCTTGAGCCGCTGGACCATCTCGATGAGCAGGCGCACGTGCCCGTGGGCGGTGTCGGCGACGAGCACGTCGACCCCGGCCTCGATGAGGGTCGTCGCCCGCTCCCACGAGTCGCCGAAGTAGCCGATCGCTGCGCCGACCATGAGGCGGCCGTCGGCGTCGTTGCTCGCGTCGGGGAACTGCTCGCCCTTGACGAAGTCCTTGACGGTGATGAGGCCGGCGAGGTGGCCCTCGGCGTCGACGATGGGCAGGCGCTCACGCTTGTGCTGGCGAAGCAGGGCCGTCGCCTGGTCGCGGCTGATGCCGACGTGACCGGTGATGAGCGGCATCGGCGTCATGACGTCGCGCACGAGCGTCGTGGCCCACTCCGCGACCGGCGTGAAGCGCAGGTCACGGTTGGTCACCATGCCGATGAGCTTCTTGTCGTCGCCGATGACCGGCAGGCCCGAGACGCGGTACTCGCCGCAGATGGCGTCGAGCTCCTCCAGGGTGCGGTCCGGGCCGATGGTGATCGGGTTGGAGATCATCCCGGTCTGGGTCCGCTTCACGAGGTCGACCTGGTAGGCCTGGTCCTGGATCGAGAGGTTGCGGTGGAGCACCCCGAGGCCGCCCTGGCGGGCCATCGCGATCGCCATCCGGGCCTCCGTGACGGTGTCCATGGCCGCGGAGACCAGGGGCGAGCGGATCGACAGCTCGCGCGTGAGGCGCGTGGTGGTGTCGATGTCGTTGGGGGCGAGGTCGCTGTAGCCCGGCAGGAGGAGCACGTCGTCGTAGGTCAGGCCCATCGGGGCGAAAGCAGCGGGCACATCAGACGATCCGAGGCTCATTGCCCGATTCTACGGGTTGGCACAGCGACGTCCGAACGCGCGTCAGGGGGTGGGCGGCGTCTGTGGGCCGACGCCCTGGTTCGTCGCGGGCGTCGTGGTCGCGGCGGGCTTCTTGACGTCCTTGCCGTCCCGGTGGCCGTTCTTGGTTCCCTTGCTCGCCCTGGTGGTGGCGGGTGCGGGCTTCTTGCCGTGAGTGGGCGTCTGGGCCGCCCCAGCCTGCTTGCCGCCGCCCTGGTGGCCGGAGCTGCCCGCCTGTCCGTTGCCCGTCTCACCGTTGCCGGTCTCCCCGGTCCCGGGTGTTCCACCGCCGGGTCGCGCCGGCGCCGCGACGAACCCGGCCGGCACCAGCACGATGGCGCCGTCGCCGCGGCGAGCGAGGACGAGTGCCGGTGCGTGGGTGCTTCGTGACGTCTGCGGGAGCCCCAGCCGTGGCAGCGGCGTGGTCGGGACGTGACTGCGGGCGCTGTCGTCGGTCAGCGTCACGGAAAGGGCACGGTCGGCCTGGCTCGATCCGTGGGCCGGCACCGTGACGGCGGCCGCGACACCGGCACCGGAGGCAGCCACCGCGAGGGCGGCGAACGCCCCGAGGTAGCGGTGCTTGTTGCCGATCCGGCGGCGCCCGGTGCTCAGCGGCAGCGGCATGTCGGCCTGGGCTGCGAGGGCTCCGAGCAGGCCGGCGAGCGGGTCGGAGCCGGCGTCGACCCGGGCCGCGAGGCGGTCGAGGAGGAGGTCGTCGGCGATGAGGTCGCTCAGGGGGGACGGGTCGTTCACGCCACGTCACCCGCCTCGGCCCGGGCGACCATCGCACGGAGCCTGGTGAGCGCGCGGTGCTGGGCGACGCGGACCGCCCCGGTCGACATCCCGAGGGCGGCGGCCGTCTCGTCGGTGCTCATCCCGACGGCGACGCGCAACGTCAGGATCTCGCGCTGCTGTCCGGACAGCTGCTGCATGAGCGTCATCACGGTCGCCGCGTCGTCGCGCATGACGGCCACGGACTCGGGCGACGGCCCGTCGTCGGGGCCGTCGGGCACGTCGGCCACGGGCGCCGGTCCGCGCATCGCGGCGCGCTGCGCGTCGGCGAGCTTGCGGGAGGTGATGGTGTAGACGAAGGCCTCGAACGGCACTCCGCGCTCCTCGTAGGTCGGGAGAGCGGTCACGACGGCCATGCACACCTCCTGAGCGACGTCCTGGGCAGTGTCTTCGGCACCGAAGCGGCCGAGCCGGACGCGTGCGTAACGCAGTGCCATGTCCCTGACGCGGGTCAGCAGCACGTCGCGCGCGTCGGTGTCACGCACGGCGAGCGCCGCCAGCTCACGTAGCGACAGAGCGTCCAAGCGCTCCATCGCGCCGGCGCCGCCCGGCGTTACGCCGGCGTGCGTGGACCAACCAGGACCCATGAGAGTCGTCGTCCCCCGAACTGTCGTCTGTGCTGGCGACGGCGATGCCCGCCAGGCACCCGTCGCCGGAGCCGACCATGCTAGTGCCGCCGCGCATCCCGGACGACCACTGAAGAGCCGAACCCTCGCCGAACCGACGCCCAACCCCCGCCACACCCCTCGCGTGGACCACCATGCCATCTGGAGGGCAATTCTTGAACAAGTCCTTAAGATTCCGCTCTTTATCCGTGATCGCGTGCCCGGTTAGCGTCGGATCCGCGGACCCAGCACCCCTTCGGTGCACCGAGCGGGCCGGTACGACACGGCGGGCACCCCGCCCCACGGAGAGACGAGTTCATGGCCGAGATCACGCGCTTGCCCGGACCGGTTGCCGACCTCTGGGACTGGCAGCTGGACGGGGCCTGCCGAGGCGTCAGCCCCGAGGTCTTCTTCCACCCCGAGGGCGAGCGGGGCCCTCGCCGGCGCAACCGTGACGCGCAGGCCAAGGCCGTCTGCGCCGCGTGCCCCGTGCTGGCCCAGTGCCGTTCGCACGCCCTCGAGGTCCGGGAGCCCTACGGCGTCTGGGGCGGACTCACCGAGGGCGAGCGCGAGGTCATCCAGGACGGCATCCAGCAGGCGTCGTGACCCCCTGACGCCCGCCGGCACACGTCGCCGGCGGCACAGCAACTCGACCCACCCGCGAGTCACGACGGGGTCGCGGCGGTCGAGCAGCAGCAAGGGCCGCTCCCCATCGGGGAGCGGCCCTTGCTGTGCTGTCAGGCGCTGACGTGGTCCGCCTCAGGCGTCCATGTCGTATGCCGTGTGGCGTCGTTCGTCAGTGGCCGTGGCCGTGGCCGTGGCCGCCGGCAGCGGCGTCCTCGTTCTCCGGCTTGTCGACGACGAGCGTGTCGGTCGTGAGGATCATCGACGCGATGGACTCGGCGTTGCGCAGCGCGGAGCGGGTGACCTTGACCGGGTCGATGACGCCGGCCGCGATGAGGTCGCCGTACTCGCCGGTGGCCGCGTTCAGGCCCTGGCCGAGGGGCAGCTCGGCCACCTTGGAGGTGACGACGTAGCCCTGCAGGCCGGCGTTCTCGGCGATCCAGCGCAGCGGCTCGGCAACGGCCTTGCGCACGATGGACGCGCCCGTGGCCTCGTCACCGGTCAGCTCGAGGGCGTCGATGGCGGAAGCGGCGTGGATGAGGGCGGTGCCGCCACCGGCGACGATGCCCTCCTCGATCGCGGCCCGCGTCGCGGAGATCGCGTCCTCGATGCGGTGCTTCTTCTCCTTGAGCTCGACCTCGGTGTGCGCGCCGACCTTGATGACGCAGACGCCACCGGCGAGCTTGGCGAGACGCTCTTGGAGCTTCTCCTTGTCCCAGTCGGAGTCGGTGCGCTCGATCTCGGCCTTGATCTGGTGGACGCGGCCGGAGACCTCGCCCTCCTCGCCGTTGCCGTCGATGATCGTCGTGTTGTCCTTGGTGAGGACGACGCGGCGGGCCTGGCCGAGGACGGTCAGGTCGGCCTGGTCGAGGCTGAGCCCGACCTCCGGCGCGATGACCTGGCCACCGGTGAGGATGGCGATGTCCTGGAGCATGGCCTTGCGGCGGTCGCCGAAGCCGGGGGCCTTGACGGCCGCGACGTTGAACGTGCCACGGATCTTGTTGACCACGAGGGTCGAGAGGGCCTCGCCGTCGACGTCCTCGGCGATGATGAGCAGCGGCTTGCCCGACTGCACGACCTTCTCGAGGACCGGGAGGATCTCGGCGACCGAGGAGATCTTGCCCTGGTTGATGAGGATGTAGGCGTCCTCGAGGACGGTCTCCATGCGCTCGGTGTCGGTGACGAAGTAGGCCGAGAGGTAGCCCTTGTCGAACTGCATGCCCTCGGTGAACTCCAGCTCGGTCGCCGTCGTCGAGGACTCCTCGACGGTGATGACGCCGTCCTTGCCGACCTTGTCGAACGCCTCGCCGATGAGGCCGCCGAGGGTGGAGTCCTGGGCGGAGAGCGTGGCGACGGAGGCGATCTCGTCCTTGCCGTCGACCTCGCGGGCGTTCTCGAGCAGGCGGTCGTTGACCGCGGTGACGGCCTTGTCCATGCCGCGCTTGAGCGCGGCGGGGGCGGCGCCCGCCGCGACGTTGCGCAGGCCCTCCTTGACCATGGCCTGGGCGAGGACGGTCGCGGTCGTCGTGCCGTCACCGGCGACGTCGTTGGTCTTGGTCGCGACCTCCTTGGCGAGCTGGGCGCCGAGGTTCTCGTAGGCGTCCTCGAGCTCGATCTCGCGGGCGATGGTCACGCCGTCGTTCGTGATCGTGGGGGCGCCCCACTTCTTGTCGATGACGACGTTGCGGCCCTTCGGGCCGAGCGTCACCTTGACGGCGTTGGCGAGCGCGTCAACACCGCGCTCGAGCGACTTGCGGGCGGAGTCGTCGAACTCCAGCATTTTGGCCATGGTGTTCCTTCAGGCTCGGATTGCGTTGCGTCTGAGTGGATCTGGGGTGAAACGGAACGCACCCCGGGGAGACCCCAGCGGGGCTCACCGGGGTGCGGTCACGGCATACGGCTGGGTCAGCCGACGATGGCGAGGACGTCGCGCGCGGAGAGGATGAGGTACTCCTCGCCGCCGTACTTGACCTCGGTGCCGCCGTACTTGCTGTAGATGACCTTGTCGCCGACCTTGACGTCGAGCGGGACGCGCTCGGTGCCGTTGTCGTTGAAGCGGCCGGGGCCGACAGCGAGGACCTCGCCCTCCTGCGGCTTCTCCTTGGCCGTGTCCGGGATGACGAGGCCGGATGCAGTGGTCTGCTCGGCCTCGAGGGACTTGACGACAATGCGGTCTTCGAGCGGCTTGATGGCAACCGACACGGTGGTGACCTTCCCTTCGGGACAGTCGAAAGAACTGACTACGGACTGTGGGCTCTTCGAGGCTGGCCGCCGTCGCGGGGGTCGACCTCCCTCGAGGAGGGAGCTGGCACTTTCGGGTCGAGAGTGCCAACAGGAAGAAATCTAGGTTTGCGGTTAGCACTCGGTCAAGTCGAGTGCCAACCCTCGGGGCTCACGGGCCTGGCGGCCCTGCGCCCCGAGTACCCCGAAAACCTCCTTCGGCCGGCCCCCAGCACTCCCGGCCTGCACCACTGCGCCTGCGAGGATGTGGACATGGACGCCGCCATGGTCGATCGCCTCTCCGCGGGTGAGGGCTGGGCGCTGCTCCAGTCGCTTCCTCCCTACGACGAGGCCGGGTCGCTGCACCTGCAGGACCGCCTGCGCGACGCGGGCTTCGCGGCGGACCTCGTCGCGGCCGCGATGACCCAGTCGCGGCTGCGCGCTCGAGGCACCGACAAGTTCGGCGACTTCGCGGCGGGGATGCTCTTCACGGCCGACGGGCTCGAGCAGGCGACCCGACTCGCGATCGCCGCCCGCCACGCGCACCGGTATGCGGCCGCGGGCGTTCGCGACGTCTACGACCTCGGGTGCGGGCTGGGGGCCGACGCCATGGCGTTCGCCGGCCTCGACCTGACGGTTCACGCCGTCGACGCGGACGACGCGACCGCCAGGGTCGCCGCGGTCAACCTGCGCCACTGGCCGTCGGCGCGGGTGACGCACGGGCTCGCCGAGGACGTACGCCTGCCACAGGGTGAGGGCGCACGCCGCCTCGGCCTGTGGCTCGACCCCGCCCGCCGCGTCGCCGGCGTGGCCGACGTCAACGGCCGCACCAAGCGCCTCTTCTCGCTCGATGCCATCTCGCCGACGTGGTCGCAGGTGCTGGCCTTCGCCGACGCGGTGCCCGCGACGGGCGCGAAGCTCTCCCCCGCCTTCCCGCACGGCGCGGTCCCGCGTGGCGCCGAGGCACAGTGGACGTCCTGGCACGGCGAGGTGCTCGAGTGCGCGGTCTGGTGGGGCCCACTCGTCGCCACCAGGGGCCGCACGGCTGCGGTGTGCACCGAGACCTCGACGTCGGTCGTCACCGAGGCCGACGCGCAGGACGGCGGCCAGCGTCCGCCCCTCGCGTCGGTGGGCGACATCGGCGAGTGGCTGCACGAGCCAGACCGAGCCGTCATCCGCGCCGGGCTCACCGGCGCACTGGTCGCCGCGGTCGACGGCGCCGAGCTGGCCCCCGGCGTCGGCTACGTGACGAGCGGCCAGCCGAGGGAGCTGCCCTGGGCCCGGCGCTACCGGGTCGTCGAGGCGATGCCGCTGTCGACGAAGCGCCTCGCGCGGTGGCTGCGCGACCACGGCCACGACCGCGTGACGATCAAGAAGCGTGGCGTGACCCTCGACGCCGACCTGCTGCGCCGGCAGCTGAAGATGACCGGGCGCGGCAGGGGCGGCTCCGAGGCGACGCTCGTCCTGACCCGGGTCGGCGGCAGTCAGGTCGCCCTCGTCGTGACGCCGGCCTGACCCGTCGCCCGTCCGCACCGTCTGCGCCGCGCCCCCGGGCGTCAGCCGACGATGTGCCGGATGGCCTGCTCGATGGTGTTGCGCTTGGTGGGGTTATCACCCCACCGATCGCAGCACCATCGGCAAGTTCATCGTCAGGCGGCCACGCGCCGCTCAGGCGTCCTCGGCATACAGCTCGTGCAGGGCGCTCCACGTGGCATCCCACTCGGGTCCGGGTGCGCCTGCGACATGGGCGTCGAGCGCGCGCACGTAGGTGTCCCAGCCGGCGGCATACCCTGCGGCCTGTCCCGCGGCCAGTCGCTCGTGGCGCAGCACGAGTCGCGAGCCCTGGCCGTCCTCGGAGATCTCCACCGTCACGAGGGACGGGACGTCGCGCACCGGCCACTCCCAGACCAGGCGGGCCGGCGCCTCGCACGTCACGACTCGACACGACGGGGTGTCGGCGTCGTCGAAGTGGATGGTGAAGCGGCCCCCGGGCCGCAGGTCGCCGCTGACGGGGGCGAACCAGCGCGCCAGGCGCTCGGGGTCGGTGCAGGCCTGCCACAGGTCGTCGGGCGTCGTCGGGTAGTGCCGGTCGAAGACCACCGCCACCGTGTCACCGTCGCGATCGATCCGGCCCAGCACCTGCGTCAGCTCACCCATCACGGCTCCTCTCGTCGGCCCACGGCCGTCCCGATCAACGTAACCCAATGGTTACGTAACGTGCAAGGTACAAAGAAGGCTCAGAGCGCAGCGTCCGGCTGAGCCCCGACCCAGCGCACCGCCGCCGCGCCTGCGGCGTTGGCCGTCTCGAGCGCGGCCCGTCGGTCCGCGCCACCCGCGAGCGCCGCGGCGAGCGCACCGCAGAACGCGTCCCCGGCCCCGACCGTGTCACCCACCTCCGCGGCTGGGACGGGTATGCCGTCGACACCGTCCATCCCCCACCGCGCTCCCGCCGCGCCGAAGGTCACGAGGAGCGACTGGGGCACGAGGGCGGAGTCCGCGAGGGCGCGCATCTCCGCCTCGTTGACGACGACGGGGTCAGCGAGCTCGATGACGTCGGGCGGCAGGGCGGCATACGGAGCGAGGTTGACCACGACGCGCGCACCTGCGGCGTGGGCCGCCCTGGCCGCCGCGGCCACCGTCCCGAGGTCGACCTCGAGCGAGCAGAGCAGCACGTCGCCGGGAGCCAGGCGTCCCGCCTCGCGGGCGAGCGACGGGTCCGGCTCCCCGTTGGCGCCCGCGATGACGATGATCGAGTTCTCGCCCTGCTCGTCGACGGTGATGAGCGCGGTCCCGGTCGGGGCCGTGGGGCTCGTCGAGACGGACGACGGGTCGATGCCCAAGGCCCCGAGGCGCTCGACGTAGGCTGCGCCCGCCTCGTCGGAACCAACCCGAGCGAGCATCTGCACGTGGCTCGTCCCGGCGCGCGCCGCGGCCGCGGCCTGGTTGCCGCCCTTGCCCCCGACGAACCGGCCACCGGCCTCGCCGAGCACGGTCTCGCCGGGGACGGGGTGCCGCTCGACGAGGGTGACGACGTCGACGTTGAGCGAGCCGAGGACGGCGACGCGCCCCATCAGCGCTCCCCCGTCCGGCCGAGGAGCGTGTCGGCCCACAGCGCGGCGTAGCGGGCTCCGTCGACGCCGAGGGCCACCTCGATGCGGACGGGGGCCTCGCCGTGCGGGTCGTGCGCCATGTCCCCGCTCCAGTCGCGGCGGTCGACGATGGTGCGTCCGCGCGACCACGTGCCTGCGAGCTCGATCCGCAGCGGGAGCGTCTCCGTCGTCAGCGCGGTGCGGTCGATGACCGCACAGACGGCGCCGGCGTCGCCGATCGTGGAGGCGTCCCGGCCGAACCGCTGGTTCTGGAAGGCGATCAGCCGGCCACCGAGCTCGGCCGGCCCTCGGCCCCCGACGGCGATGAGCTCGTCCACCACGTCGGCAGTGACGACCGGCTCGTAGAAGACGTCGAGACCGTACATCGTCACCGGGATGCCGAGGTCGGCTGCGGCATCGAGGGTGACGGCCGCCGCCTCCGGGTCGTGGAAGACGTTGAACTCGGCCGAGGCCGTCGCGTTCCCGACGTGCGCCGCGCCGCCCATGAAGATGATCTCCGAGATGCCTTGCGCTGCATCGGGATACGTCCGCAGCAGCAGCGCGATGTTGGTCAGCGGCGCGAGCGGAACGAGCGTCACGGGCCGGTCGGTCTCGGCAGCCTCGCGGCAGGTGTCACGGAGCAGCTCGACCGCGTGGCGCCGGTCGCTCCTGGCGGCGGGCGGGCCCCACCCGAGGTCACCCATGCCGTCGTCGCCGTGGACGTGGCGGGCATCGACGGGAACCTCGAGCAGCGGCCGCTCGGCGCCGCGGGCGACGGGCACGTCGGTGCGACCCGCCGTCTCGAGGACGAGCAGCGTGTTGCGCACGACGTCGTCGACGGGCGCGTTGCCACCGACGCAGGAGACGGCCCGCAGGTCGAGGGCCGGGTGGAGGGCGGCGAGGAGCAACGCGCACGCGTCGTCGACTCCGGTGTCGACGTCGAGCACGACGGGGATGGGATCGGTCGTCACAGCGGCAACGTACCGGTTCGGGCCGGTGACCAGCCCTGCCCACCGCCGTCCACCGCCGGCCACCGCAGCGGACCGCGCCTGACCGCTGCACGTGACCCGCGAGGACGCCCGCCGAGGATAGGCTCGAACGATGCGCCAGAGCCCCCGCGGACGCGGTCACCACCGCACCCTCCCGACGGCCGTCCTGGTGGCCGCCGCGACGTTCGCGGCCGCCTGCTCCTCGCCGCCGACGCCCACCAGCCCCTCCTCCGTCGGCACGTCGTCGGCCCCGGTCTCGACCACGGCGCCCCCGACGACGACTGCCCCGAAGCCTCCCGCGACGACGAGCAAGCCAGCGCCACCCGCGCCACCGACGTCGTGCGCACCTCGCATCGTCGCCGGGATGGACGCCGGCGAGCGAGCCGGCCAGCTGCTCATGGTCGGCCTCGACCACGCCGCGAGCCGCGCGAGCCTCGACGCCCTCGTCAGCAGCCGTCACCTCGGCGGCGTCATCCTCCTCGGCGGCTGGACCGGTGGCGTCGACAGCGTCCGTGCGACGACGCGGCACCTCGCGGCCCTCGCGTCGAAGAACACCACCGCGGGGCTCGGGCTGCTCCTCGCCGCCGACCAGGAGGGCGGCGCCGTGCAGCAGCTGCGCGGCACCGGTTTCAGTCGTATGCCGTCAGCCCGCGTCCAGGACCAGGGCTCGCCGGGCGCCCTGACCGCCGACGCCACCCGGTGGGCGGCCGAGCTGCGCCAGGCCGGGATCAACGTCAACCTGGCGCCGGTCGCCGACACGGTGCCGATCTCCATCGGCCGAGCCAACGGCCCCATCGGCCAGTACGACCGCCAGTTCTCGAGCGACCCCGAGCAGGTCTCGCGCATGGTCGGTGCCTTCCTTGCCGGCATGCGCGCCGGTGGGGTGGCCGCCACCGTCAAGCACTTCCCGGGCATCGGGCGGATCACCGGCAACACCGACGTCACGGCCAGCGGCATCACCGACCGCACGACGACCGTCGACGATCCCTACCTCGAGCCGTTCCGGACGGGCGTCCAGGACGGCGTCGAGCTCGTCATGGTGGGCTCGGCGATCTACAGCCGCATCGACCCGGGCACCAACGCCGTCTTCTCGAAGGCGATCGTCACGGACCTGCTCCGTGACCGGCTCTCCTACGACGGCGTCGTCATCACCGACGACGTCGGCGCCGCCAGGGCCGTGGCCGCGGTGCCGGTCGGCGAGCGCGCCACCCGCTTCATCGAGGCCGGCGGCGACATCACCCTGACCGCCCGACCGGCCACCGTCGCTGCCATGCACGACGCCATCACCAGCAAGGCCAAGGCCAATCCCGCCTTCGCACGCGCCGTCCAGGCCGCCGCCACCAGGGTCGTCGACCTCAAGCTGAGAATGGGCCTCGCCCACTGCCCCTGACCGACCGAGCGGGAACGACCGTCACCAGCCCCGGATCAGCCACCTGCCCCACCAACCCCCAACCTCCCCAGGCACAGGCCGACGACCGAGCGGGGGTGCAGATCGCGCGTGGCCGGGTCGCACCCAGCCAGGACGAGGGCGCGCGCTGGTCGAGAAGGAGGGCGCGCGGGCGCCCGAGCGGCATCGGCAGCCGGCAACCGGCATACGCAAGTAGACGTGGGCTGGGACGGCCGGCTGACGCTCCACGCCGCGAGGGCGTGCGCGCACCCGACGACCCCAGCCACGCGGGCCTGGAAGCGACCTAAGCCTGAACGAGAGTGACCGGCATGGACGAGTCAGTAGGAAGCCCGAGGTCGCTCGGCTCGCGCCCCTTCGCCACCATCTGCGCCCCGAGCGCCGCGACCATGGCCCCGTTGTCGGTGCACAGCCCGGGCCGGGGCACGCGCAGGGTGACGCCGGCCTTGGCGCACCGCTCCTCGGCGAGGGCGCGCAGCCGCGAGTTCGCGGCGACGCCGCCGCCGATGAGCAGGTGGTCGACGTCGTGCTCCTTGCAGGCGAGCAGGGCCTTGCGGGTGAGGACGTCGACGACGGCCTCCTGGAAGCTCGCGGCGACGTCGGCGACCGGCACGCTCTCGCCGGCACGCTGACGGGTCTCGACCCAACGCGCCACGGCCGTCTTGAGGCCCGAGAAGGAGAAGTCGAAGCGGTGTCGCTCCATGTCACGGCCGGTCGTGAGTCCGCGCGGGAAGTCGATGGCGATCCGGTTGCCTTCTCGCGCAGCGCGATCCACGTGCGGGCCGCCGGGGAACGGCAGGCCGAGGACGCGGGCGACCTTGTCGAACGCCTCGCCGGCAGCGTCGTCCATCGTCGAGCCGAGCGACCGCACGTCGTTGGTCACGTCGGGCACGAGCAGGAGCGAGGAGTGGCCCCCGGAGACGAGCATCGCCATCGTCGGCTCGGGCAGCGGGCCGTGCTCGACGATGTCGACGGCGACGTGCGACGCGAGGTGGTTGACGCCGTAGATCGGCTTGCCCAGGGCGAGCGCGAGCGCCTTGGCCGAGGCGACCCCGACGAGGAGGGCGCCCGCCAGGCCCGGACCGGACGTCACCGAGATGGCGTCGAGGTCGCGCAGCTGCACACCGGCCTCGCGGCAGGCGCGCTCGATCGTGGGGACCATCGCCTCGAGGTGGGCGCGGCTCGCGACCTCGGGCACGACGCCGCCGAACCGCGCGTGCTCCTCGACGCTGCTCGCGACGGTGTCGACGAGCAGGGTCTGCCCGCGGACGATGCCGACGCCGGTCTCGTCGCAGGACGTCTCGATGCCGAGGACGAGGGGCTCGTCGGTCATGCGTCTCCTTTCGTGACGAGCAGGCGCATCACGAGCGCGTCCACGTCGCCGGGTTGGTAGTAGCGACGGCGCACCGAGATGACCTCGAAGCCGGCTCGGTCGTAGAGGCGGCGCGCCGCGTCGTTGTCGGCCCGCACCTCGAGGAGCACCGCCTCGGCGCCGTGCGCCGTCGCGCGGCGGACGAGCTCGGTCAGGAGCACTCGCCCCGTGCCGCGGCGCTGGTGACCGGGGGCCGTGGCGATCGTCATGACGTCGGCCACGTCTCCCGCGACGTCGAGCCCGGCATACCCGGCGATGGTGCCGTCGGGCGCCGTCGCGACGACGTAGTCACGGCGGGGTCGGCCGGCGAGCTCGCTCCACCACGTCGCCTCGGACCAGGCGTCGTCGGCGAAGAGCTGCTGCTCGAGGTCGGCAAGGTGGGCGAGATCGGTCCACTCGAGGTCGCGCAGGACGATGCCGGTCGGCTGGGCGTGCGTCTCGGCGAGCGTCATCCGAGCGTCGACTTCTTCGAGGGCGGGGCGGACGAGACGTCGGGACGGCGCAGGTAGAGCGGCTCGAGCCCGTCGAAGCCGTGGCCGGGGTCGACGTGCTGCAGCTCACCGTCGCCCGACGACGTCTCCCGCAGCCGGCGTACGGCGAGGTCGGCGAGCGCTCCCCCGCTGGCGTCGAGAGGATCCACCGCCTCGGACAGGGCCTCGGCGTAGAGCGACGGCCCACGCCCTGCGGCGGGAAGGGCGCGCACCTCGGCGGGCAGGTCGGCGGCGCGCGACACGATGGGCTCGCTCACGCGGCAGGCGCCGGCGTCCCCGAGGATGTACGTGGCGGCATACACCTCCTTGCGGCGGGCGTCCGTCGCGACGAGCAGGTCACCGCGTCGACCGCCCAGCCACGCCTCGTGGGCGATGGCGTCGAGGCTCGTCAGGCCGCGCACCGGGAGGCCGAGCGCAAAGGCGAAGGTGCGACCGGTGACGATGCCGACGCGAAGGCCGGTGAAGGGCCCCGGGCCGATGCCGACGACGACGTCGGTGACGTCGCCGGGCTCGGCGTCGGCAGCGGTCAGTACCGCGCGGATGTTCGGCGCGAGGTGCTCTGCGTGCGCGCGGGCGTCGAGGGTCGTGGAGTCCGCGACGACCGAGCCGCCGTCGTGCAGGCCGACCGTGATGGCGGTCGTGGAGGTGTCGATCGCGAGCAGGAGCACGTCGGTCAGGCTATCCGAGCACGCACGGGGTCCCCGAACCCGAGGTCGTATGCCGGGTGCCCGGCTCCGTGGGCCGTCCCCCGGGTCCCCGCGGCTGCGTGCCGTCAGCCCGCGGGCGAGACGGCGTCGAGCACGTCGTCCCAGCGGTCGCCGACCCCGACCAGGTGCGCGGTGCGGACGTCGTCGCCGGTGATGGTCAGCTCGAGCCGGGTCTCGCTCAGCTGCTCGGCCAGACCCGCGCCCCACTCCACGATGGTCACGCTGGCGTCGAGGTCGGCGTCGAGGTCGAGGTCGTCGAGCTCGATCGCGCTGCCGAGGCGGTAGGCGTCGACGTGGACGAGCGCGGGTCCGCCGACGAGCGACGGGTGCACCCGCGCGATGACGAAGGTCGGCGACGTGATCGGCCCGCGCACCCCCAACCCCTCGGCGACGCCCTGGGTCAGCGTCGTCTTGCCCGCGCCGAGGTCACCGGTCAGGACCAGCACGTCGCCGCCGCACAGCAGCGCACCGAGGCGGCGGCCGAAGGCCTTCGTGTCGTCGGTCGTCGCCCACCGCACCTCGCGCTCCATGCCCGTCACGCCCCCTTGGTGCGGGTCCGCTTGCCACGACGGGAGCGGGCGAGCTCGGCAGCCTCCTGCTCGAGCCGGCGCTGACGGCGGTTCTTCGCGACGTCGGTGACGATGCGGCGCACGCGCGGCTGCCGGTCGACCTCGATCTGCTCGGCCCGCGCCCGAGCCGACTGGTCGACGAGCTGGACGAGGTGGGCGTTGAGCAGGTCGGGGTGCTCGAGCATGATGACGTGCCCGGCGTCGTTGACGACGATGTGCTCGGCGCCGGGGATGCCCTCGACGATGAGCTCGCTGTGCGACGGCGGCGTCAGGATGTCCTCGCGGCCGTTGAAGACGAGGACGACGGCGTGCCGGAACTCGAGCAGCGCGGGCCGCTTGTCGAAACCGTCGAACGTCCGGAGGTAGTCGTTGATGACGTCGAGCGGCGTGCTGAGCAGGATGTCGGCGGTGTAGCGCACCACCGAGCGCGGGACCGGCGAGGCGAACGAGTTCTGCTCGACCATGAAGTGCTCGAGGTCCCGGGCGACGCGCCTGACCCGGCTGACGACGGCGGGACGCTCGGCGAGCGAGCCGAGCACCCCCGGTCCGAGGCGTTCGAGCAGGAGACGGCCGAAGGTGGCGACGCGGCCGCCGTTGGCCAGCATGAGCCCTCCGGCGCTCGTCGCGATGAAGCCGGCCCCGACGACCCGCTCGAGGACGAACTGCGGCTGGTGCTCGCCGAGGGCGAGCATCGTCATGCCGCCCATCGAGTGCCCGACGAGCACGACGTCCCCATCCGGTACGAGCTCGGTGATGACGGCGTGGAGGTCCTGTCCCAGGCGGTCGATCGTGTAGCTGTCCCTCTCGCCGCGGCCCGAGCGTCCGTGGCCGCGCTGGTCCCAGCTGACGACCCGGTAGCCGGCCTCCTTGAGGGCGCGCCGCTGGTAGACCCAGCAGCGCAGACTGAGGCAGTAGCCGTGCGTCAGCACGACGGTGGGCAGCTCCTCCGGACGACCGTGTCGGGTGGTGCCGTCCGCCGCCTCGCGTGCGGCCGCATCGGCCGGTAGGTCGATCTCGGCGTGCAGCGGGACCCCGTCGTCGGTGAGCACGACGTGCTCCTCGTCGGGCGTGATGTCGAGCAGCTCGGGCGTCTCGAGCGCCTCCATCGCGGCGCGATGCCGGCCCGCCCGGTCGGCGGCGATGCCGGCGGCCACCCCGGCCGCCACCCCGAGGGTGGCAGCAGCGATGCCGATGACCGGGTTGCGACGCGGGCTCATG
The DNA here is from genome assembly GCF_052114705.1 of Terrabacter sp. 2YAF2. Taxonomy (NCBI): domain Bacteria; kingdom Bacillati; phylum Actinomycetota; class Actinomycetes; order Micrococcales; family Intrasporangiaceae; genus Terrabacter; species Terrabacter sp. 2YAF2. Next base: position 106,297 of record NZ_JBFRFG010000002.1, on the reverse strand, counting down.
CGCCGTCCCCCGGCGCGCCGACGTAGAGCCGCGGCACCCGCGCACCGAGCCGGGTGACGATCTCGTAGCTGATGGTGTCGGTCGCGTCGGCCCAGTCCTGCGCGGTCGGCTCGCCGGGCGCCCCGCCGAAGAGGGTGACGACGTCACCGGCACTCGCCTGCGAGTCGGGGCCGAGGTCGACGACGAACTGGTCCATGCAGACGCGTCCGGCGATCGTCGTGCGGCGGTCCTCGACGAGGAGCGGTCCGACGTTGGTCGCGTTGCGGGGCACCCCGTCCGCGTAGCCGGCCGGCACGAGCCCGACGACCGTGTCGACGTCGGGGACGTAGGCGTGCCCGTAGCTGATGCCCTGCCCCGCCGGCAGCTCCTTGACGAGGGCCAGCCGCGCGCGCAACGTCATGACGGGGCGCAGGCCGAAGTCGTCGTCGACCTGCGGCACCGGCGTCAGGCCGTACATCGCGATCCCGGGGCGAACGAGGTCGGCGTGGGCCGAGGGGTGCACCAGGGTCGCGGCGGAGTTGGCGAGGTGGCGCACCTCGGGCGTGAGGCCCTCCCGCTCGGCCTCGGCCACGGCCTCGAAGAAGCGTTCCTGCTGGGCCAGCACGGTGGGGTGCTCGGGCGAGTCGGCGTGCGCGAAGTGGGTCCAGATGCCGACGACACTGAGGGTGCCCTCGGCCTCGTGCCGGCGCGCACGCTGCACGAGCGTGGTCCAGTCGGCGCCGAAGGCGCCCCCGCGCCCAAGACCGGTGTCGACCTTGAGGTGGACCCGCGCGGTGCGGCCGAGCGCCGACGCCGCCGCCGCGATCTCGTCGAGCACCCAGGGCGCCGACGCGGAGAGGTCGACGTCGCGCTCGACGGCGCCGGCGAAGTCGGCGCCGGGCACGCTGAGCCAGGTCAGCAGTCGCGTCGTGATGCCGGCGTCGCGCAGCGCGAACGCCTCGGCGAACTGGGCGACCCCGAGCCACGTGGCCCCGCCGCGCACCGCGGCCCGAGCGACCGGCAGCAGCCCGTGGCCGTAGGCGTCGGCCTTGACGACCGCCATGAACTCGGACGTCGGGGCGAGCGCGCGGAGCGTGCGCACGTTGGCCTCGAGCGCAGCGAGGTCGATCTCGGCCCACACGGTCAGGCCGTGGGTCTCCGGCGGGGACGCCGGAGAGCCGGAGGGGACGCCGGTGGGCGTCGCGGTCCGCTCGGCGTCGGAGGCGTCGGTCTGGCTCATCGGTGCAGTCTCGCAGGTCGTCTGGGGGTTTCCGGATGCTGGTCTTCGCGTGCGGGAAGCGGACGGGGCCTTGCCGGCGTCAGCCGGGCGCGGACCGTCCCCGGGCCAGCAGGTCGCGCACCGTGGGTCGTATGCCGTGGGCCACCGCGAGCGCCCGCAGCGGGCCGCCGCCGGACACCCGGTCGGCGGTGACGCCGTGCACGAGGGCGCCGAGGGAGGCTGCGTCGTGCGGTGAGAGGCCGGCCGCGAGCAGGGCGCCGATGACGCCGGAGAGCACGTCGCCGGCCCCGGCGGTGGCGAGCCACGGCGGCGCGTCCGCTTGGGAGCGCACCGGCTCGTCCTCGGTGACGACGAGGGTCGTCGCGCCCTTGAGCAGCACGGTGGCGCCGGTGAGGGCGACCAGGCGCCGGGCGTGGCCGAGCGGGTCGCCCTTGACGTCGTCGGCGGTCACCTCATCGGGACCGTCGGCGCGCTCGAGGCGGGTCAGCAGGCGCGCGAGCTCACCGGCGTGCGGTGTCAGGACGGTGGGCGCCTCGCGCCGACCCGCGACGAGCGCCAGTCCCCCGGCATCGACGACGACGGGCAGGTCGCTCGCGAGGGCTGCACGCGCCGCGTCGAGCTGGGTGCGGGTGGCGGCGTCGTCGGCGTCGGTGTCGAGACCGGGCCCCACGACCCAGGCCTGGACCCGTCCCTGCGCGACCACGGCCTCGGGCACGGCCTGGTGGACGAGCCCGACCGGGGTCGGCGTGCCGACGTAGCGGAGCATCCCGACGCCGGACTCGGCGGCGGCGGTCGTGCACAGCACTGCTGCGCCGGGGTAGGCCTCGCTGCCGGCGACGACACCGAGCACGCCGCGCGAGTACTTGTCGTCGCCGCTGCCGGGCACCGGCCAGAGACCGGCGACGTCGTCCCACGTCAGCCGCTCGACGGCGGCCGGCACGTCGAAGAGATCGATCCCGATGTCGACCACGGTCAGACGACCGGTCGCGGCCTCACCTGCCGGGAGCAGGTGGACGGGCTTCGGGGTGCCGAAGGTGACGGTCTCGTCGGCCCACACGGCGTCGTCCTCGCCCTGCTCACCGGCAGGATCGAGCCCGCTCGCGAGGTCGACGGCGATCACCCAGGCGTCGTCGTCGACGGCGTCGACGAGTCGCGCGGCATCGGGCCGCAGCCCCGGACGACCACCGATGCCGACGATGCCGTCGAGCACGAGGTCGGCCTCGGCCACCACGTGGGCCGCGGCCTCTGGGTCGTCGGTGGCCGCGTGGACCATGACCCCGGCGGCCTCCGCGGCCGCGAGTCCCGCCGCGTGCACGCTCGAGCGGCCTCCTGCCGGAACCAGCACCACGGCGCAGGCGAAGCCCGACTCGGCGAGGTGGGCGACGGCATACAACGTGTCGCCGCCGTTGTCGCCCGCACCGACGAGCCCGACCACGGTGGTGCCGTCGGTGTCGTCGAGGCGCGCCGCGGCGACCTCGGCGAGGCCGAGCGCCGCGCGCGACATGAGCTCACCCTCGGGCAGCTGCGCCATGGCGGCGGCTTCGGCCGCCCGAACGGCCTCGACGGAGTGTGCGCGGATCATCAGCCCTCCGCGATGACGACGGCCGACGCGACGCCCGCGTCGTGGGACAGGGACACGTGGAAGGAGTCGACGCCGAGGTCGTTGGCCCGTGCGAGGACCGTGCCGCCGATCTCGAGCGAGGGACGCCCGTCGTCGTTGGACACGACCCGGGCATCGGTCCAGTGCAGGCCGACCGGCGCGCCGAGCGACTTGGCCAGCGCCTCCTTGGCGGCGAACCGCGCAGCGAGGGAGGCGATGCCGAGGTGGCGCTCCTCGACGGTGAAGAGGCGCTCGCGCAGCGCCGGGGTGCGCTCGAGGGTCGCCTCGAAACGCTCGATGTCCACGACGTCGATGCCGACCCCGACGATCACGTCACTCGACCGTGACCGACTTGGCGAGGTTGCGCGGCTGGTCGACGTCGAGGCCCTTGGCGGTGGACAGCCACAGGGCGAAGACCTGCAGCGGCACGACCGTGAGCAGCGGCGCGAGCAGCGGCGACGTCGCAGGCACCCGGATCACCTCGTCGGCGAACGGCTCGACCGAGTCGTCGCCCTCCTCGGCGATGACGAGGGTGCGGGCGCCGCGGGCGCGGATCTCCTGGATGTTGCTCACGACCTTGCCGTGCAGGCCGTGCTCGCTCGTCGGGGACGGCACGACGACGAAGACCGGCTGACCGGGCTCGATGAGCGCGATCGGCCCGTGCTTGAGCTCGCCGGCGGCGAAGCCCTCGGCGTGGATGTAGGCGAGCTCCTTGAGCTTGAGCGCGCCCTCCATGGCGATCGGGTAGCCGACGTGGCGGCCGAGGAAGAGCACCGAGCGGGTGTCGGCCATGAACCGGGCGATCTCCTTGACGCGGCCCATCTGGCCGAGCAGCGTCTCGATCTTGGCCGGGACGCCGCCGAGCTCCTTCATGACCGACTGCGCGTCGTCCGCGTAGGAGCCCCCGCGCAGCTGGGCGAGATAGAGGCCGAGGACGTAGCAGGCGGTGATCTGCGCGAGGAACGCCTTCGTCGAGGCGACCGCGATCTCGGGGCCGGCGTGGGTGTAGAGCACGGCGTCGGACTCGCGCGGGATCGTCGAGCCGTGGGTGTTGCACACCGACACGGTGACGGCGCCGAGCTCGCGGGCGTGCTTCACGGCCATCAGGGTGTCCATCGTCTCGCCGGACTGGCTGATGGAGACGACGAGCGTGCGGTCGTTGACGATGGGATCGCAGTAGCGGAACTCGTGCGCGAGCGCGACCTCGACGGGGATGCGCGTCCAGTGCTCGATGGCGTACTTCGCAACCATGCCGGCGTAGGCCGCGGTGCCGCAGGCCACGATGGTGATGCGGTCGACCGCCCGGAGCTGCTCCTCGGAGACGCTCATCTCGTCGAGGACGAGGCGGCCGTCCGCGTCGGTGCGGCCCAGCAGCGTGTCGGCCACGGCGTGCGGCTGGTCGTGGATCTCCTTCTCCATGAAGGTCGCGTAACCGCCCTTCTCGGCGGCCGCGGCATCCCAGGTGACCTCGTAGGCCTTGCCCTCCGCCGGCGTGCCGTCGAAGTTGATGACCGAGGCGCCGTCGGGCGTGATCGTCACGATCTGGTCCTGGGCCAGCTCGAGCGCGTGGCGGGTGTGACCGATGAACGCCGCGACGTCGGAGCCGAGGTAGTTCGCATCGTCACCGAGGCCGACGACGAGCGGGCTGTTGCGGCGGGCGCCGACGACGACGCCGGGCTGGTCGGCGTGGATCGCAAGGAGGGTGAAGGCGCCCTCGAGGTCGGCGACGACGGCACGCATCGCGTCCGTCAGGTCGTGCTCGCGCTCGTAGGCGGCGGCGAGCAGGTGGGCGACGACCTCGGTGTCGGTCTCACTCGTGAACTCGACGCCGTCGGCGAGCAGGCCCTGCTTCAGGGCGTGGAAGTTCTCGATGATGCCGTTGTGGATGAGGGCGAGCTTGCCGTCCTGGCCGCCGCGGTGCGGGTGGGCGTTCTGGTCGGTCGGACCGCCGTGCGTGGCCCACCGGGTGTGGCCGATGCCGGTCGTCGATGCGGGGAGCGGGTCGGCCTCGAGCTCGGCGACGAGGTTGGCGAGCTTGCCCGACTTCTTGCGGGTCTCGACGTGGCCACCGTCGAGCAGAGCCACACCGGCCGAGTCGTAGCCGCGGTACTCCAGACGGGCCAGGCCCTCCATGACGACGTCGAGAGCCGTCCCGTCGTTCGAACGCCCGACGTATCCCACGATTCCACACATGCCAACAAGCCTAGGGGACCGCGCGAGGGGCCGACGCCACCCACGGCCGTCGCGTCCGCAAGAATGTCGAGCGTGTCGGAGCCATCCAACGGTACCGGCGGGAACGCGAGCAACGGGAGCAACGGCAACAACGGCTCCAACGGCTCCGTCATCCCGTCGCCCTACGTCGAGTTCGACCGGGCCGCGTGGTCCCGGTTGCGCGAGAACCACCCGCTCAACCTCGATGACACCGACCTCGCGCGCCTGCGCGGCCTCGGTGACCGCGTCGACCTCAACGAGGTCGAGGAGGTCTACCTCCCCCTGTCGCGCCTGCTCAACTTCTATGTCGGCGCGACCCGCCAGCTCCACCAGGTGACGAGCGACTTCCTCGGCGAGCGCCCGGCCAGGACGCCCTTCGTCATCGGCGTGGCCGGATCCGTGGCCGTCGGCAAGTCGACGACCGCCCGCATCCTGCGCGAGATGCTCGCGCGCTGGCCCGACACGCCGCAGGTCGCGCTCGTGACGACCGACGGCTTCCTCTTCCCCAACGCCGAGCTCGAGCGCCGGGGACTCCTGCAGCGCAAGGGCTTTCCCGAGTCCTACGACCGACGGGCCCTGCTGCGTTTCGTCGCCGAGATCAAGTCCGGTCGGGCCGAGGTCTCCGCGCCGGTCTACTCGCACCTGACCTACGACATCGTCCCGGGCGAGCGCATCGTCGTCCGTCAGCCCGACGTGCTCATCGTCGAGGGCCTCAACGTCCTGCAGGCGCCGGAGATGCACCCGGTCCGCGGGACGGGCCTGGCCGTCAGCGACTTCTTCGACTTCTCGGTCTACGTCGACGCCTGGGTCGACGACGTGCGCACGTGGTACGTCGAGCGCTTCCTGCGCCTGCGCGAGACCGCCTTCTCCGACCCCGACTCGTACTTCCACCGGTATGCCGTGCTCTCCGACGAGGAGGCCGTCGCGACGGCCAACCGCATCTGGCGCGAGATCAACGGCCCCAACCTCGTCGAGAACATCCTGCCGACCCGCTCGCGCGCCAACCTCGTGCTGTCCAAGGGCGACAACCACGAGGTCCGCCGGGTGCGCCTGCGCAAGATCTGACCCGTCGGGTCACCGAGCACGAGCACGTATGCCGGGTGGCGGGCTCCTCGTGGGAGCCCGCCACCCGGCATACGGCATCGGTCAGGTCAGTACCAGTGGGGTGACCGGGCCTGCCACGTGGACCACGCGTTGCACGGGTTGCCGTAGGACATCTCGATGTACCAGAGGCCCCACTTGATCTGGGTCAGCGGGTTGGTCCGGTAGTCGGCACCGAACTGCGACATCTTGCTCGCCGGCAGGGACTGCGGGATCCCGTACGCGCCGGAGCTGGCGTTGGTGGCCGACCAGCGCCAGTCACTCTCGCCGGTCCAGAGGTTCACGAGGCAGTTGTACTGCGCGTCGCTGCCCCAGCCGTGGTCGGCCATGAGCAGGCGCGCAGCCGACTTCGGGTCGTTCTGGGCGTTGGCGATGACGCGCTGGCGCTCCTTGTCGCGTGCGGCCCGGGCGGCCGCCTCGCGGGCGAGCACGGCCTGCTTCGCGGCCTCCTGCTTCTGCTTGGCCTCGAGCTCCGTGGCCGTGCGCAGGCCCGTCGCGGAGATGGCGGTGCGGCGCTCGTTGCGCGAGACCGATGCCGCCGCGCGATAGCTCATGTCGACGGTGGCGGCGCGCGCCATCTCGTCGGTCTGGGCGACGACGCCGTTGCCGACGACGAACGCGGCGTTGTCGGCGCCGATGATGTTGTTGGCCTTGGCGTAGGCGAAGCCGGAGGCGCCGAGCCCGACGGCGAGGACGCCGGCCAGGATCGGCCTCGCGACGTGACGCTTGCGGGCCGGGGACTTCACGTGGCGTCGACCGGGGTGGGACTGCGTCGACGCAGCAAGCCGGGCGACGGCGTCCTCGGCGGCACCGGAACGTCCGGAGTCGCGCGGGGCGCGGGCGCCGTCCTTCGCGACTCCGGCAGCCTGGGCCACCGGGCGGGGGCTGCGTGGGACCGCAGCTGCCTCGGAGAGTTCGGGGGCCGCCTCGTGCCGAGTCGCGCCGGACCGCGCCGAGGAGGTGGCGGGGTTCGGGCGCGGAGCGGTCGAGGGGGCCGGTGCGTTGCGGTGCCGGCCTTCATACCGTGCCATGAACAGACGTCACGCCTTCCTGGGTGTTGGGTGCGCCCGGCGCGAGCGTCTCCGGGCGCAGGCCCGTCGACGGCTGCGCCCGACGTGAGTACACGACCTCGTTCCCCTGTCGCCCACACCCCGAGGTGAGCGTTATCGTTCCGAGATCTTTCAACTGGACACGGTGCCATCCCCGCCGACGAGGATCAAATCGAGCTTGTCCGTATTGGACGCATTCGGCGGCGGGAATCGCGTGGCCCAGCGCACAGCGTCCCCGAGCTTCGTGCTCGGGGACGCTGTTTTAGATGTGACTCAGGTCACACCTCGAGTCCTTCCAGCATGTCGGTGACCAGGGCTGCGATCGGGCTGCGCTCGCTGCGGGTGAGGGTGACGTGGGCGAAGAGGGGGTGGCCCTTGAGCTTCTCGACGACGGCCGCGACGCCGTCGTGCCGCCCCACGCGGAGGTTGTCGCGCTGAGCCACGTCGTGGGTGAGCACGACCTTGCTGTTCTGGCCGATCCGGCTCAGCACGGTCAGGAGGACGTTCCGCTCGAGGGACTGGGCCTCGTCGACGATGACGAACGCGTCGTGGAGGGAGCGGCCACGGATGTGGGTCAGCGGCAGCACCTCGAGCAGCCCGCGGTCCATGATCTCCTCGACGACCTCGGTCGAGACGAGCGCGCCCAGCGTGTCGAAGACCGCCTGGCCCCACGGGTTCATCTTCTCCTGCTCGGTGCCGGGCAGGTAGCCGAGCTCCTGGCCGCCGACGGCGAAGAGGGGACGGAAGACGAGCACCTTGCGCTGGGCCCGGCGCTCCATGACCGACTCGAGCCCGGCGCACAGGGCCAGGGCCGACTTGCCCGTGCCGGCACGGCCGCCGAGGCTGACGATGCCCACGTCGGGGTCGAGGAGCAGGTCGAGGGCGATGCGCTGCTCGGCGCTGCGCCCGTGGAGGCCGAACGCGTCGCGGTCGCCCCGGACGAGCCGGATCTGCTTGTCGGCGCCGACCCGCCCCAGACCGCTTCCCCGCGGCGAGAGCAGGACGAGACCGGTGTGGCACGGCAGCTCGGCGGCGCCGGCGTGCTCGACGCGACCGCGGTCGTAGAGCTGGTCGAGGTCCTCCGAGGAGATCTCGAGCTCCTGCAGGCCGGTCCAGCCGGAGTCGATGCCCTGCTCGTGGCGGTACTCCTCCGCCTCGAGGCCGCACGCCGACGCCTTGACCCGCATCGGGAGGTCCTTGGACACGATCGTCACGTCCGCGCCCTCGTTGGCGAGGTTGCGGGCCACGGCGAGGATGCGCGTGTCGTTGTCGCCGAGCCGGAAGCCGGCGGGCAGCGACGACGGGTCGGTGTGGTTGAGCTCGACCCGCAGCGTGCCTCCGTCGGGGCCCACGGCCACCGGCTTGTCGAGGCGACCCTCGCTGACCCGCAGGTCGTCGAGCATCCGCAGGGCCTGCCGGGCGAAGTAGCCGAGCTCAGGGTGGTGGCGCTTGCCCTCGAGCTCCGTGACGACGACGACCGGCAGCACGACCTCGTGCTCGGCGAACCTCAGCATCGCCCTCGGGTCGGACAGGAGCACGGAGGTGTCGAGGACGTACGTCTTGTGCTCCGGCTCGCGGTCGCGGGCCGTCGTGCGCGTGGCGACGCGGGTGGAGGCCGCAGCCGGCTCGGTCGTGCTGGCGGGGTCCGACGTGACCTGACGGGTCGTACGTGCCATGTGCCACTCCCTTTGGCGGCGCGCGTCGCGCGCCTACTCGCTCCCGAGGTGCCGGGCGGTGACCACCAGAGGGTGGCGCAGGGCCCGACCCTCCGTCCTGAGCGATCGCTCCATCGGTGGGCCTCCTGGCAACGTCCGACGGGTGTCGGCCGTTGGGTCGACGGTACGACTCCGGACCGACACCGATGGGGATTGACAGGCATCGAGTCGTCGTGTCGCGCAGAGTTCATGTGCCGCTAACCACGCGGCCGGCCGGCGCCAAGGCGTGGGGCGGCGGATCGCCCGTCAGGCCCAGGGTGAGCGACCCATGACCCGCACGTACTCGCGCTTCCACCGCCACCGGACGGCGGCGATGGCCATGCCGATGACGCCCAGGCCGCCGAAGATCGCGAGGATGAGGTAGGCGACGGGCATCGCGCCCGGGTCGCCCTGGTCAGCGCCCTTCTTGACCATGAGGAAGAAGATGACGCCGACGACGGTGAGGGCGAGGAAGAACAGGCCCATCAGCAGCGGCTCGCGGATCTTCAGGGTGAGCAGTCCGCGCTCCTGGCTGACGTAGGAGAACGGCTCCTTGGGCGCAGTGCTGCCGGTCGCGCTGCCCGGGCCGGTCGGGCGGGGAGTCGCGGCGCTCATGCGGTGAGCGCTTCCGAGTAGAGGGCGGACACGGCGTCCTGCAGGCCGGCGGCGTCGACGGTGCCCCCGCTGCCCGTGCCGGGACCGGCGACGTCGGTGAGGGCCTCGAAGCCGGAGCCGGAGCGCCGGATCGCGAGGTTGCTGCTGCCCTCGAGGGTCTGCACCTCCAGGAAGACACCGGACTGCGGGTCGGCGTCGAAGCGCTCACGGACCAGGCCGGTGACGAGCGCTCCCACGTCGCCGGTGCGCTCACCGAGGCGGATGAACCACGAGGCGAGCTGCCGGGGCTGCATGAGCGCGACGACGGTGTCGGACTCGACGAGCACCGCGAAGTCCAGCTGGCTGACGTTCTCCCCCACGAGGCCGACGCGGGTCCAGCGGGTGGCCGCGCCGACGGCATACTCCACGAGAGCGGCGTTGGATCGGGTCTCGGCGGTGCCGTCGTCCTCGAGGGTCAGCCAGCCGCGAGACGCGAGGCTGGAGGCCCCGGCGAGCAGGGCAGCATCGTCCGCGGACCGCGGGTCGAGCATGAGCAGGCGCCGCGAGCGCTCCCCGGCAGGGGTCTCGTGGCGCGACATGAGGTAGGCCAGCTCGGCGGCCCCCAGTCCGAAGACGTCGTCGGGCAGCTCGAAGCCTTCGAGCGGGGTGCCCTTCATCAGGTCAGCCATGGTTCTCCTCGGTCGTTCCCGGTCGTGTCCGGGTGGGTCGTTCTGCGAGTCGTTCTGCGAGTCGTTCGGGATGGGTGGTTCGTCGTCTCGTCAACGATGCCGGGTGCCCCGGGGTTTCGCCTCCCGGGACCCACGCCACCGGTCAGAAGGGCCACACCTTGTCGGCGACGTCGCTGATGGCGTGACCGGCGTCGGAGGCGACGTCACCCACCGCGTCGACGGCATCGGACGTGAAGTCCCCCACGGCGTGCGTCGCGTCGGAGGTGAAGTCGGAGATCGCACCCCAGTTGTCGTGGACGAGCTGGCCCACCGCCATGCCGCCGGCGGCGATGCCGCACACGACGTCGACCGGCGGCGGGGTCATCAGCGCCGCGGCACCGAGGCCGGTCATGACGGAGTCGTAGCCGGCCCGACCGTAGTGGTGCTCGGAGATGTCGTTGGCGACCGTGAACCCGCCGAACACGACACCGAGGGGACCGAGTGCCTTGCCGACGCTGCCCAGCGTGCGGGTGAGTGCCCCGCCCTCGGCCAGCGACGGCATGAAACGCGACAGCGTGGCCCAGTTCTTCGGGTTGAGGGCATCCCCGAACTCCGCGAGGTGTCCCGTCTTCCACGCCTGCGAGAGGTTCTTGAAGAGCCCGAGGTCCTTGTCCCAGCCGGAGAGGTTGGACAGGAAGTTGCGGATCTTCATGCTCGTGCCGAGCAGGCCGACTGCGGTGCCGAGGCCCTTGACCGGGGTCCACAGGGACTTGAGGAGGTCATAACCGGGAATGCCGTTGCCGCCGTTGCTGCCGCCGGCGCCTCCGTTGCCACCGGGTCCGCCACCCGGGCCCGACCCACCCTGCCCGCTCGTCGTGTCCTGCGCCCCGGCGTTGCGTCGCAGCGCCTCGGCGAGCTTGCCGAGGTCGGTGCCGAACTGGGTGAGCTGGGCCTCCACCGGCGGCCAGCGGTTCATCAGGTGGTCGAGGTCGGCGCCGCCCCACTGGCCCTTGAGGGCGTGCACGGCCCGGCTCGCCTCACCCTTGACGGTGTCGCACTCGCGGGCGTGGACCGTGATGCGCTCTGCGGAGGCCCGCAGGGCCACCGGGTCGGCACCCTTCTTGTAGATCGCCATCTGTCGTTCTCCCCTGACGTCGTCACCGTGCTCGTGTCGCACGACCCTGCGTGCCCAGGCGTCTCGGCCCACCCGCAACCTACGCAAGCCGGCCAACCCGGACAATGGGGAGCACTCCCCTACGCCCGGCCGGCCACCCGGCCGGCCACCCGGCCCACCACCCGGCCGACCACCCGGCCAGCCTCCCGCTCAGCCTCCGAAGCGGCGGTGCCGGCCGGCATACGCCCTCAGGGCGCGCAGGAAGTCCACGTGACGGAAGTCCGGCCAGTACGCCTCGCAGAAGTAGAACTCCGACGTCGCGCTCTGCCAGAGCAGGAAGCCCCCGAGACGCTGCTCGCCGGACGTGCGGATGACGAGGTCGGGGTCGGGCTGGCCCTTGGTGTAGAGGTGCTCGGCGATGTCCTCGACCGTGAGGCCGGCGGCGATCTGCTCGATCGACTCGCCGGCGGCGGCACGGTCGAGCAGCAGGTCGCGGACGGCGTCGGCGATCTCGCGTCGACCGCCGTAGCCGACGGCGACGTTGACGGTCATGCCCTCGACGTCCCGGGTGCGCTCCGCCGAGGCGCTGAGGCTCGCGGCGGTCTCCGGCGGGAGCAGGTCGAGGGCACCGACGATCTTGAGCCGCCAGTGGCCCGACTCGGCGAGGTCGGCGACGGCCGTCTCGATGATCTTCAGGAGAGGAGCGAGCTCCTCCTCGGCGCGGCGCAGGTTGTCGGTGGAGAGCAGCCACAGCGTGACGTACTCGACTCCCGCGTCACGGCACCATTCGAGCAGCTCCTCGATCTTGTCGGCGCCGGCCTGGTGACCACTCGCCGTACCAGCGCCGCGGGCGCGCGCCCAGCGGCGGTTGCCGTCGAGCATCACGGCGACGTGGCGCGGGAGCGCCTCCTTGGGGAGGTCCTTGAGGACTCGGCGCTCGTACGCGCCGTAGACCACATCGCGCCACCCCACGGGGCCTCCTCGTCGACTCGCTCGGTCATCGTCGGTCAGGTCTGGGCAGCCCGAGGGCGACCGCGGTCCCACCGTACCCCCCGCCTCGTGGACCCTCACGGCGGCGCGGAGGCAGCGCTGGACCGGCGCGGACAGCGAAACCTACGCTTCCGTAACCTACGGTTGCGTAGGTTAGACTCCCGGCATGAGCACCAGTCCCGACCCCACCCCCGCGGAGACGGTCAGCGCCCCGATCGCGGACCTCGTCGCGAGCGTCAAGCCCCGCCTGCGCGGCTGGCTGCACCTCGCCATGTTCCCCGTCGCCCTCGTCGGCGGCCTGGTCCTCGTCCTCGTCTCGCAGCCCGGGGCCGTGCGCACCGCCTCGATCATCTTCACGATCAGCGCGGCCCTGCTCTTCGGCGTCTCCGCCGTCTACCACCGCGGCACGTGGGGTCCGAAGATGTCAGGTCTGCTCAAGCGGTTCGACCACTCGAACATCTACCTCATCATCGCCGGCACCTACACCCCGTTCGCGGTGACCCTGCTGCCCACGGGTCAGGCGCGACTGCTGCTGTCGGTCATCTGGGGCGCCGCCGTCGCCGGGGTGCTCTTCCGGGTCTTCTGGGTCAGCGCGCCGCGCTGGCTCTACACCGCGCTCTACCTCGCGCTCGGCTGGGCCGCGGTCTTCTACGTCGTGCCGTTCTGGCGCCAGGGTGGTCCGCTCGTCGGCTCGCTCATCGGCCTCGGCGGCCTGCTCTACACCGCGGGCGGCATCGTCTACGGCACGAAGCGGCCCAACCCGTGGCCTCGCTGGTTCGGCTTCCACGAGGTCTTCCACGCCTTCACGCTCGGCGGCTTCCTCACCCACTTCGCGGCCGTGACGCTCGCGGTGATCGGCTACCAGGCCGCCACCTGAGCGTCCGCACGTCATGACGAACGCCCCGGCAGGTTGCCGGGGCGTTCCTCGTTCGAGGGCGTATGCCATGTGCCGCGACCTCAGGGGCGCGTGGCCTCGCCGCGCGCGTCGGGGTCGTCCCCCGCCTCGGCCGGGCCGCCGGGCTCGGCAGGCGTGGCCGGCTCGGCCGGCGTGGTCGGCTCGGCCGGCGTGGTCGGCTCGGCTGGCGTGGCTGGCGTGGCTGGCGTGGCTGGCGTGGCTGCCCCGCGCCTGGAGCCGTCGACCTCGGCGTTGGCCGCGAACTCCTCGGCGCGGTCTCGGTCGCGGTAGGCCATCCGCCGCAGACGGTTGTTCATGTTGCGCACGAGGAACCACAGCGCCACCGCCAGCACGAAGAAGGCGATGAAGCCCCAGATGCCGGGGCCGACCGGGAGGTTGCCGCCGCCGTTCATCGGGCGCGCACCTTCTCGGACCCGAGCTCGCTGTCGTCCTCGTCGGCGTGCGTCTCGGAGCTGTCGCCACGAGCGCGGCCGTGCTCCATCTCGCCCTCCTCGACCTCGGGCTCCTCGTTGATGCGTCCGTCGTGGACGAGCTCGAGGTCGGGCCGGGTCGCGAGCGCGTCGGCCTCGTCCGGTGAGCCGAGGCCGGCGAAGAGGTCGTCCTCGCCCTCGACGATCGGCACGTACGACAGGGCCGCCTCGAACTCCTCGACACCCCAGACGCGACGCTGGATCTCGAGGGGCACCTGGAACCAGAAACCGTCCGGGTCGACCTGCGTCGCATGGGCCAGGAGCGCCCGGTCACGCGTCTCGAAGTACTCGCCGCACGCGATCGTCGTCGTGGGCAGGCCCGAACGGCGCGGCTTCCAGTTGGCCAGCCACTCGGCATACGGGCTCTCGAGCCCCTCGACGAGCATGGCGTCGTGGATCGCCTCGAGCCGCGGCTTGGACCAGCCGCCGTTGTAGTAGATCTTGAGCGGCTGCCAGGGCTCGCCGGCCTGCGGGTAGCGGGTCGGGTCGCCGGCCGCCTCGAAGGCCGCCATCGACACCGTGTGGCACATGATGTGGTCGGGGTGGGGGTAGCCACCCTTCTCGTCGTAGGTCGTCATGACGTGCGGGCGCCACGCGCGGATGACCCGCACGAGCGCCTCAGTGGTGACGTCGATGTCCTCGAGGGCGAAGCAGCCGTCGGGCAGCGGCGGCAGCGGATCACCCTCGGGCAGGCCGGAGTCGACGAAGCCGAGCCACTGGTGCTCGCAGCCGAGCACCTCCTGCGCAGCCTTCATCTCGTCGCGCCGCACCTGCGCGATGTCGCGCAGGATGTGCGGGTCGTCCTTGAGCTTCTCGTTGAGGATGTCGCCGCGCTCCCCGCCCGTGCACGACACGACCAGAACTGACGCGCCCTCGGCGACGTACTTGGCCGTCGTCGCGGCGCCCTTGCTCGACTCGTCGTCGGGGTGCGCGTGCACCGCCATCAAACGCATGCCCTCGGCCACGTGGCTCCCTGTTCGTCTGCAGTGTCGGTGGTTGGGGCGCGCGGTCGGGGGTTCCCGATGCCTCCGGCGCCCGGGTCGGTGCGTCTCCCGTGGTGCCATGGGAGAGACTGGACCCGTCTGCCATCCTCTCACTCCCCCGCGCCCCTCGACGCGCGGGCTCGAACCGCCAGGACCTCGTATGCCGTCCCGCCCGACCCTGCCCCGCCCCGCCCCCGGCCAGCTGAAGTGGTGGGTCATCGGCACGGTCGGCATCCTCGCCGGTGTCGGCCTCGCCATCTGGTTCGGACTCTCCTCGACCCTCGGCCTGCCGAGCTGGGAGACGCTGGGCTACAAGGTGGTCAGCGACCAGCAGGTGCGCGTCGACTTCGAGGTCTACCGGCCGGGCGGCCGGGCCCTGACGTGCACGGTCGAGGCGCTGGCGCGGGACTTCGCACCGGTCGGCACGAGCACGGTGCACGTGCCGGCGAGCGCCGACGAGACCACGACCCAGTCGGCCGTCCTGCGCACGACGTCCCGGGCCGTGACGGGCCAGGTCAAGACCTGCTCCTGACCGGCGTCGACGGCGACCAAAAGTGCCGTGAACTGCATCTTCGCCGTTCATTTTGTTATCCTTGTTGCTTCATCCCAGGGTCCGGACCCGTCGCCGACCGGCATATGAGTTGACGACATCGCCGTTCGGACCCTTCTTTTTGTGCAGGCGCCCACGCGGAGCACCGCGTGGGCGCTGTTCATCCAAGGAGTGACAACCGTGACCGAGACTGCCGCTGGCTTCCTGACCCAGGAGGCCCATGACCGCCTCAAGGCGGAGCTCGACCAGCTCACGGGCGAAGGTCGCCTCGAGATCGCACGCAAGATCGAGGAGGCCCGCGAGGAGGGCGACCTCAAGGAGAACGGCGGCTACCACGCCGCCCGCGAGGAGCAGGGCAAGATGGAGGCCCGCATCCGCCAGCTCACCGAGCTGCTCCACAACGCGACCATCGGCGAGACGCCCCCCGACGACGGTGTCGTCGAGCCCGGCATGCTCGTGACGGTCGAGATCTTCGGCGACGAGGAGACCTTCCTGCTCGGCAACCGCGAGATCGCCGACGGCTCCGACCTGCAGGTCTTCTCCGAGAAGTCCGCCATGGGCGCCGCCATCAACGGCAAGAGCGTCGGAGACGAGACGAGCTACGAGGCCCCCAACGGCAAGACCATCGGGGTCAAGATCATCGCCGCGAAGCCCTACACCGGCTGAGCACCGCCCCCGCCTGACGGAAACGGGCCGGCTCCCCAGCACCTGGGGACCCGGCCCGTTCCCCTACCTCCCCCAAATCTCACCCCTTTCAACCGTCGAAAGGCCACGTGTGGCCGCCTCGCCACCGTCGAAAGGCCACGTGTGGCCGCCTCGCCACCGTCGAAAGGCCACGTGTGGCCGCACCGCCACCGTCGAAAGGCCACGTGTGGCCGCACCGCTACCGTCGAAAGGCCACGTGTGGCCGCACCGCCAGGGGTGTGCCAGCTACGAGCGTCGGCGCCTGGGCCGTGCGAACTGCGCCGGTGCCAGGAACTGCGGTTCCGCCGCCATGATGTCCAGGACGTGTGGGTTGACGCCCAGGTGACCGGCGAGCTCCCACAGCTTGGCCGCCCGGTGCTGACGGTCGAAGACGTGGTGCGCCAGGATCTCGACCACCACCCAGTCACCGCGCTCGATGTCCTCGACCCGGACGTCGTCGTGGCGCTTGTCCAGCGACCGCGAGTGGAACTCCACGCCCTGGTACTCGCCGACCACCCGCTGCTCGAGCCACACGAGGTCCCCGCACCCCAACCACAGACCTGCGTGACTGACGACATCCTCGTTGAGCAGGGGTTCGGGAAGTCCGGCTCGCATCACCATGAGCCGGCTCCGGGTCTCCATGGGCGACCAGGAGCCCACCCTGATCCGAGGAATCGCGTAGGTGAGCGTCACCTTGCCGCGAGGCCGGACACGCCGCTCGACCGCGCGACGCAGCGGCGCAGTTCCGCCGACGAGGTTGGCCACCGCGTCGCCCGCGACGACGAGGTCGTCGAGGCCGACGGGGCGGCCCGGACCGACGAACTCACCGAGATCGACCCAGGTGTCGGCGGGCGCCACGACGGGCAGGCCCTGCACGTCGACGACCTCACGGCTCTCCAGCCCGCGGTGGCCGCGAACCTCCGGCCTTCGGATGCGGTTGGCTGCGGTGGGCGTGACGATGTGGACCATGCAGTCGGCCTCGACGGCATACGGAAGCGGGATGCCCAGCAGCTGGGCGGCGGTCACATGTGAGAAGGCGAAGTCCTCGGGCGCCGCGGCGGCGAAGCTCCGCGCTTGTTCGAGGACGGTCGTCGGCAGTTCCACGGATCGAACGCCCCGAGTGGGCGTCCACAGGTCCTGCGCCCGGAGTCGCCGGCGCGTCAGACCCAATGCGAGGGCCTCCGAGGCCAGGAAGGGACGGGTCGTCAGGTCGTCGGGCAGAGGCGCGGGATCCATACGGGGACGATGGACGAAAGGCGGGCTGGTGCGACAGGTGCCTGAGTGAGCCTGTGGATGGGAGGGCGGATCGTCCCAGAGGTGTGGATGGCCGAGCCGCGTGGCCACTCGTCGGCGCGGAGGCGACCACACGTGGCCTTTCGACGGTTGGGAGGCGACCACACGTGGCCTTTCGACGGTTACGAGGCGACCACACGTGGCCTCTCGACGGTTAAGGGAGGGTTTGGGTGGCCACGGTGCGGGCGAGCGCGGGGGCGCCTGACGTGGTCGCGTCGGGGATGGCGAGGAGGCCTGCGGCGAAGAGCAGGTATGCCGTGTCGACCGTCGCGCGCGCCGCGCGCGGCACCTTCCAGCCACCGGCGTGGTCGGCCAGGATCGCGCCCAGCACGTGGTCGCGGCCGGCGGCGTCGGCATGGCGCAGCACTCCCCCGGACCCGACGAGGACCCTCACGTCGGCGAGCGGACGGGCCGACTCGGTCGGCTGGGCGGGGCGGGCGTGCCGGCGGACCGCGACCAGAGCCGCGAGCCGCGCCAGCTCGAGGTCGTGGCCCCGCTCGACGTCGTCGGCGGGGAGCGAGCCGGGGCGCTCGTGGACGCGAGCGGCATACGCCGTCAGGGCCGCGGGGTCGCCCACCGCGTCGAGGAGGTGCTCGGCGGCGGCCGCCTCGATGACGTGCTCGGCGTTCCACCGCAGACCGAGGTCACCCTCGACGGTGCGGGCGTGCCAGAGCGGGGCGACGACGTCCTTGCGCAGCGTGGCCTCCTCGCCTCCGGGGGTCAGGCACGAGTAGACGTCGGTCGTCGCACCGCCGACATCGACGACGAGCACGTCACCGTCGGTCACCGATGCCAGCACCTCGACACCACGCAGCACGACGTCGGGGGTCGCGGCCTCGACCATCGCGGCGAAGGCCGGGTCGCGCGACAAGCCCTTGCCGCCGATGACGTGGCGCAGGAAGGCGTCGCGAATCGCGGCCCTGGCGGACTCCGGCGCGATGACGCCGATCTGCGGGAGGACGTTGTCGGCCGGGACGGTCGGGCGGCCGGCGGTCTCCAGGATCGCTGCGGCCTCGTCCCGCACCTCGAGGTTGCCGGCCACGACCACCGGGACGGTGTGCGCGCCGTGACCGCCGATGGCCCCCTTGGCGAGCCGGGCAGCGTTGTGCAGCAGGACGTTGCGGTTGCCGCCGTCGGTGCCCCCGACGAGCAGGATGATGTCCGGGCGCGACGCCCTGACGCCTGCCACGTCGGCCGTCGTCAGCTCACCGCTGGCGACGTGGACGACCTTCGCGCCCGCCGACAGCCCCACGCGGTGCCCGGCCTCGGCGGTGACGGTGCGTTCGTAGCCGACGACCGCGAGCCGCAGCCCGCCACCGGCGCTGGAGCACGCCCGCACGGTCGCGTCGTCGGGCACCTCGAGCTCGGCGCGCAGCGATCGGTAACCGTCGAGGATGTCGCCCCCGCCCTGAACGCCCGTCGTCGGCGTCGACGCCGTGCCCAGCACCGTGCCGTCGTCCGCGATGAGGGCGCCCTTGGTGAACGTCGACCCGAAGTCGACTGCGAGGATCGTCACGCGACGGTGGCTCTGGCGGCTCAGCCGTGGATGTCGAGCGCCTCGCGCAGGTCGGCGATGAGGTCGTCGACGTCCTCGATGCCGACCGAGAGCCTGATGAGGTCCGAAGGCACCTCGAGCTCCGTGCCGGCGACGCTCGCGTGGGTCATGCGCCCCGGGTGCTCGATGAGCGACTCGACGCCGCCGAGGGACTCGCCGAGGGTCCAGAGGCTGACCGCAGCGCACGTCTTGACGGCAGCGTCCTCGCCGCGGCGCATCCGGAAGCTCACCATGCCGCCGAACCGCTTCATCTGGCGCGCGGCGACGTCGTGGTTGGCGTGCCCGGGCAGGCCCGGGTAGAGCACCTGCGAGACGCCGTCGTGGCTCTCGAGGAACTCGACGACCTTCTCGGCGTTGTCGCAGTGGCGCTCCATGCGGATGGCGAGCGTCTTGAGGCCGCGGAGCGTCAGCCATGAGTCGAACGGTCCGGCCACTCCGCCGATGCTGTTCTGGTGGAAGGCGATTCGCTCCTCGGCGTCCTCGTAGCCGGGGACCGTGATGGTCTTGGCCGTCACGACGGCGCCGCCGACGACGTCACTGTGGCCGCCGGAGTACTTCGTCGTCGAGTGCGTCACGATGTCGGCGCCGAGCGCGAGCGGGCTCTGGAGGTAGGCCGTCGCGAAGGTGTTGTCGACGACGAGCGCGGCGCCGGCCTCGTGCGCGATCGCGGCGATGGCCTCGATGTCGGCGATGCCGAGCAGCGGGTTGGTCGGCGTCTCGACCCACACCAGCTTCGTCTGCCCGGGACGGATCGCGGCGCGGACGGCCTCGACGTCGCCCATGTTCGCGATGGAGTGCTCGATGCCCTGCGGCCTCGCGACCTTGTTGAAGTAGCGGTAGGTGCCACCGTAGGCGTCGTCGGGGACGACGACGTGGTCGCCCGGGACGAGCAGGGCGCGGGCGACGGTGTCCTGCCCCGCCAGGCCGGAGGCGAAGGCGAACCCGCGGCTGCCGCCCTCGAGCGCGGCGATGCACTCCTCGAGCGCGGTGCGGGTCGGGTTGGCCGACCGGCTGTACTCGTAGCCGCTGCGGAAGCCGCCGATGCCGTCCTGCTTGTAGGTCGAGACCTGGTAGATCGGGGTCACCACCGCACCCGTCAGGGCGTCGGCCTCCTGGCCGGCGTGGATGGCGCGCGTGGAGAAGCCGTGCTCGTCAGACATGGGGACGAGCCTATGCCCTGGCATCCGGACCGCCGCCAGCCCCCACCGGCGCACGCCGCCCCCGCGACCGCGGTTTCGGCCTCGGTCACATCCAGGTCTGAGATGCTGCCGACGTGGTGTACGACTTCGACTACTCGAACCACAGCCACCGACCCCGCGGCCCGGTGGTCTCGACGTTGTCGACCCTCGTCCCCGCCGTCCGCGCCGTCCAGGAGCAGGTGCAGCCGTATGCCGTGTGGTGGGAGTCCCACAACCGCGTCGCGGCCTCGGGTCGCGGGCCGCTCTGGGTGGCCCTCGGCGACTCCATGACCCAGGGCATCGGCGCGAGCGCCCCCGACCGCGGCTGGGTCGGGCAGCTGAGCGGGCGTCTCGTCGCGCGCGGCTGGGACCACCGCCTCGTCAACCTCGGTGTCAACGGCGCCCGTGTCGAGGACCTCCTCGACCGACAGCTGCCCGTGCTCGAGGCGCTGACGGCGGAGGGAACGCCGGCGGCGCTCGTCACCGTCATCATCGGCTCGAACGACATCGTGGTGCGCCGCCACCGCCGCGGGCTCGCCGAGCGCTTCAACCGGATGCTCGACCTGCTGCCGCAGCACACCGTCGTGGCGAACCTGCCCAACCCGCACCGTGAGGCCCGGGCCATCGATGCCATGCTCCGCAAGCGCGCCGAGTCCGGACGGCTGGTCCTCGTCGACATCCGGCGCGACGGGCCGCGCTCCTGGCGTGGCCGCCTCGCCTCGGACAAGTTCCACCCGAACGACCACGGCTACGCCGAGCTCGCGACGATCGTCGAGCGGGCGGTCGAGCGGGCCGGGTTGCTGACTCGCCCCTGAGCTGGTCGGTCGATCAGTCGATCAGTCGCTCAGTCGATCCGTCGCTCAGTCGAGCGGGTCGAGGATGCGGTGGAGGAACTGGCGGGCGCGCTCGGTCTGCGGGCGCGTCAGCACCTCGTCCGGGGTGCCGCGCTCGACGATGACGCCGCCGTCCATGAAGAGCACCTGGTCCGCCACCTGCTGGGCGAAGCGGATCTCGTGGGTGACGACGACCATCGTCCAGCCTTGTGCCGCAAGGTCCTTCATGACCGTGAGCACCTCACCGACGAGTTCGGGGTCGAGCGCCGAGGTCGGCTCGTCGAAGAGCATGAGCTTCGGCCGGATCGCCAGGGCGCGGGCGATGCCCACGCGCTGTTGCTGGCCGCCGGACAGCTGGTACGGGTACGCGTCGGCCCGGTCCCCGAGCCCGACGACGCGGAGGAGCTCGCGTCCCTCGGCGTCGGCCTCAGCCCGGCTCCGCCGTTTTGCCAGCACGGGCCCCGACGTGACGTTCTCGAGGACGGTCAGGTGCGGGAAGAGGTGATGCGCCTGGAACACCATGCCGCTCTGAGCGCGGAGCGTCGCGACCTGGCCCTTCGTCACCGGCCGTCGCCCGAAATCCACCTCCACGTCACCGATGCGAACCGTGCCCGCGTCGGCCACGTCCAGCGCATTGAGCGACCGGAGGACCGTCGTCTTGCCGGAGCCTGACGGGCCGATGAGCACCGTGACGCTGCCCGGCGCCACCTCGAAGTCGATGGACCGGAGCACCGTGTGGTCCCCGAACGACTTCGCCAGGCCCGAGACGGACACGAGGGGTCGGCTTTTCGGCTGGGGGTCGATCGATAGCTCGCTCATGCGGCGACGTACCTGTTCTGTCGGTGCTCGAGGCGGGACTGGCCGAAGGAGAGCACGAGGCAGACGACCCAGTAATAGACGGCGGCGACGCCGTAGAGGGCGAAGAACTGGTACGTCGGCGCCGCCGCTTCCTGGGCCACGCGCAGCAGCTCGGTGACCTGGATGGTCGACGCGAGCGAGGTGTCCTTGACGAGCGAGATGAGGGTGTTGGACAACGGCGGCACGGCGGTGCGCGCCGCCTGCGGCAGGACGACTCGACTCAGGGTCGTGACGTAGCCCATCCCGACGGTCGAGGCCGCCTCCCACTGCCCCTTCGGCACGGAGAGGATCGCCGAGCGGATGACCTCCGCGGCGTACCCGCCGACGTTGAGGGTGAAGGCGAGGACCGCCGCGGGAAAGGGGTCGAACTGCACCCCGAGGGCGGGCAGGCCGTAGAAGATGATGAACAGCTGCAGCAGCAGGGGCGTGCCGCGGATCACCGAGATGTAGAAGCGGGCGATCCCCGACACGACGCGCACCCTGGACAGCCGCATGAGGGCGACCGCGAGGGCCACGACGAGGCCGAGGACGAAGCTGATGATCGTCAGCGGGATGGTCATGGTGACCGTGGCCCGCAGCAGCGGCCCCAGCGAGTCGAGGATGAGCTGGGTCGTCTGCTCGTTCACGACACCCACCTCGCCCGGTGTGTCGTGCCGGTCGAGCGCGTCGTGCCGGTCACGCGGTCGGCTTCACGGTGACGTCGCTGCCGAAGTACTTCTCGGACAGCTTCTTGAGCGTGCCGTCGGCCTTGAGGTCGCCGAGCGCCTTGTCGACCGCTGCGACGAGGTCGGAGCCCTTGCGGGTCGCGACGACCTGCTCGGAGACGTCGCCCGTCTTGCCGGAGATCTTGACGGTCTGGTCGCCCGTGGACTTCTGGTAGTCGAGGACGGCGAGGCTGTCGTTGACCGTGGCGTCGACGCGCGACTGCTTGAGCAGGGTGATGGCCTGGGTGAAGCCCTCGACCGACTCGACCTGGGCGCCGGCGTCCTTGGCGACCTTGGCCCAGTTGCTCGTCAGGCTCTGCGCGGACTTCTTGCCCTTGAGGGCAGCGAGAGAGGTGACCGACGAGTCGGTCGCGCGGGTCGCGATGACACCTTCGGACCACGTGTAGGTGGAGCTGAGGCCGTAGAGGCCGGCCCGCTCGGGGTTCTTCGTCACCTGGTTGACGACGACGTCGTAACGGTCGGCCGCGAGACCGGCGAAGATGGCGTCCCACGGGGTCTCGACGTACTCCACCTTGACGCCGAGCTTGTCGGCGACGGCCTTGGCGACCTCGACGTCGTAGCCGGTCAGGGCGTTCGTCTTCGGGTCGTGGAACGAGAACGGCGAGTACGTGCCCTCGGTGGCGACGCGCAGCACCCCGGCGCTCTTGACGGCCTGGAGGTCGGACCCGCCGCCCGACCCGCCGCTCGTGGTGCTGCACGCGGCGAGGACCGCGGCGACGAGCGCGGTGAACAGGACGGTGAGGACGGACCTCGAACGCATGGCGGTACTTCCTGGTGGATCGGCTGGATGGGGATGGACGGCCGTCAACCTATAAGCCCATCTTTGGATGGGCATAATCCAGTGTCGATCCGTCCATCGCGTGCCAACCGCTCAACGGCCGCCGGCATTCCCACCCGGCGTGTCGCTCGTGCCGCGCTCTCAGTCCTGCAGCGACCGCAGGTAGCCGACCAACGCCGCGCGGTCGGTGCCGAGGCTCTTGACGTCGTGCCCGAGTCGGGCCGTCGCCTCCCGGGCCGCCAGGGTGTAGGTCCGTCCCCCGGACGTGACGTGCACGGCGTCGAGGTTGGCCACGGTCCCGAGGAGCAGCGTGGCCGCGCCGCTGTAGTCCGTCGTCTCGAACGGCTTCGCCGGGTCGGTGACGGCGATCGTCACGGCATACGGCTGACTCGTCGTCCACAACGAGAGCGTGTAGGTGCCCGCGGGACCGAACCCGGCGTCGCCGACGAGCGCGATGACCTTGGAGTTGTCGCCGACGTATGCCGTCCGATGGGCCCACAGGGCCTGCGCGCGGGCGTCTGCCCCGACCGCCGCAGACGGTCCTGCGCCCGGGGCGTCCGGGTCGGCCGTGGTGCAGCCGGCCAGCGCGACCGCGCCGAGCACGAGGGCACCGAGGGTGCTGCGGACGGTGCGGGCCACGTGGACCACGGGCGAGCCTCCCTTCGCGGTGCCGGGACCGGCACGCTGCAGTGCACGGACGGAGGGCGCGCTCCTCCGGTTCCGGCCGACGGCCGCGGCGCCTCAGCCGATCCCGTGGTCGCGGGCCCACAGCGCAGCAGACGTGCGGTCGCCGACCCCGATCTGACGGAAGACGTTGCCCAGGTGCACCTTGACCGTGCGCTCGCTGATGCCGAGGGCGCGGGCGACCTGCTTGTTCGCCAGGCCGCGCGCGACGTGGGCGAGCACCTCGCGTTCGCGGTCGCTGAGCGCCGGGCCGGGCCGGCGCCGATCGGCCGATGGCAGCAGGGCCCGCGCGACGCGGGGGTCGAGCGGGGCGTGCCCGGCCGCCGCGGCTCGAACGGCGTCGAGGACGTCACCGGGCTCACTGTCCTTGAGCAGGTAGCCGATGGCGCCGGCCTCGACGGCGTCGCGCACCCGGTCGGCCTCGGCGAAGGACGTGAGCACGACGACGGGTGACGTGGCACCGAAGGCTCGGAGCCGTCGGATCGCCTCGATGCCGCCGACACCGGGCATCGACAGGTCCATGAGGACGACGTCAGGAGCCACCTCAGCGACGACCGTCACGGCCTCGGCGCCGTCGGCCGCCTCTCCGACGACGCGGAGGTCGCCGCTCGCGTCGATGATGGTGCGCAGCCCGGCGCGCACGAGCCGGTGGTCGTCCACGACGACGACGGTCGTCATCGGTCCCCCTCCACGGGTAGTGCCAGCTGCCATTGCGTGCCGAGCCCCGGCGCGGACCGGACCCGCAGGACGGCCCCGACGTCGGTCGCGAGGTCCGCGAGCACGCGTACGCCGAAGTGTCCCTCGGCCCGAGGCAGGCGTGCGGGGTCGAGGCCGACGCCGTCGTCCGTGACGCCCAGCACGACGGGGCGACGGGGATC
Organism: Terrabacter sp. 2YAF2; assembly: GCF_052114705.1. Taxonomy (NCBI): domain Bacteria; kingdom Bacillati; phylum Actinomycetota; class Actinomycetes; order Micrococcales; family Intrasporangiaceae; genus Terrabacter; species Terrabacter sp. 2YAF2. Next base: position 81,672 of record NZ_JBFRFG010000002.1, on the reverse strand, counting down.
GGACGGGTCGGCGGCGTCTGCGGCCGCGAGCCGGACGACGACGTGCCGCGCGTCCGCGTGGCGCACGACGTTGCGCAGGCACTCGCGGGCCACGCGGTGCGCCACCTGCTGAGCGGGCTCTCCGAGGCGAGCGGCCTGCGCCTCGTCGACGTCGACCACGACGTCGATGCCGCGGCCCGCGAGGGGCCGCGCGAGGTCGGCGACGGCAGCCGCGAGCCCGGCGTCGGCAAGCCGCTCCGGGTAGATGTCGACGAGGAGCGAGCGCAGGCTCGCGACGCTGGCGCGCACGGTCGAGGCAGCGTCCGTGACCGTCGAGGCGAGGCGGGCTCGCCCGTCCGCCCGAGCCGACTCGGCGGCGCCACTGACCGCGAGCGAGCTCGCGACGAGGTCCTGAACCGGTCCGTCGTGCAGGTCCGCGGCGATCCGCCGCCGCTCGCGGGCCGACGCCTCGACGGACGCCCGCAGCACGGACTCGCGCTGCGCCTGGGCGGCAGCGAGCCGGTCGAGCAGGCGCCAGATGATCGGGGCCATGAGGACGAGCAGGAGCAGCAGGCTGCTCGCGAGCACCCCCGCGAGGCCGCGCCAGAGGTCGAACGCCCGCGCGCTGACGGGCCCGTAGTCGCCGTAGACCTCGAAGAGCAGCTCGGAGCCCGACGGTGTCCAGACCGGGCGGTAGACCTCGAGCAGCTTGCCGCCGTAACGCTCGAACTCGTTCTCCGAGCGGTTCAGGTCGGACACCTCCGCACGGGTCTGGGGCTGTGCGAGGGTCGCCCGCTGGTCGTCTCCCAGCGTGAACTGCTGGCCGACGAGGCGTGCCTCGTCGGCGTAGACGATGCGACCGTCGGGCGCCCACAGCTTGACCCGGACGATGCCGTTGGGCAGCACCCGCTCGCGCACCACCTGGTCGAGCGTGTCGTAGGCCGCCGCGTCACCGCTGAGCAGGGCGTCCTGGAGGACGGGCTGCACCACGGCGAGCGCCAGCAGGTTCGTCGTGTGGGCCGCGTCGTTGACGGCCTCGCGCTCGGCGAGGCGGCTCGCCGCGAACGACGCGCCCACGAYGACGACGACGAACACGGCGAGCGCTGCGATCCCGAGCTGCACGACCATCCGGCGGCGGCTGGGCAGCGGTCGCGCGGGCGCCGGCGTGACGCCGTCGGCGAGCGTCCACCACGGGGGGAGGTCAGGATGGTCGTGGTGGTCACGCCCGCCGACGGCGCGCGGCGCCTCCGGGGACTGGGGTTCCCCGGAGCGCGCCGCCGTCACAGGCACCGGGACCGTGTCGGTGGTGCCTGTGCGGTCGGGGCGCCGGCTGGTCAGTGGTCGTCCCCGCCCGAGTCGTCGGAGCCGTGGCCACCCGATGTGTGCGAGCCGGACGACCGCGAGGACGTAGAGCCCGTCGTGACCACCCGGCCACCGTGGTCGTCGCCGGCCTCGGTCCGGGAGTCGCGCGGCCGGTCTCCGCCGTGGTCGTCGCCGGCCTCGGTCCGGGAGTCGCGCGGACGGTCACCGCCGTGGTCGTCGCCGGCCTCGGTGGTGCGGGTGGCCGTGGGCGTGGCCACCGGCGTGCCTGTGTGGGGATTGTCGTCACCGGCCTCGGGGACGACCTGGGCGGACGCAGGCACCCGGGCCGGGACGCTCTGGGCGAAGGAGCTGTTGCCGACGAGGCCGAGGATGGCCGGCACGAGGGCGGCGACCGCGGCTGCGGCGATGGTGAGGCGTCTCATCAGGATGGACCTTTCACGGTGAGGTGGGCGGGTCAGCGGATGCTGTGGGTCCACCGTGCGGCCTCGGGACGGGCAGGCACCATCGGGCTTTGGTCCTAGTACCTGTCCCCCATGACGTCGCAGCGCCGTCGACGGTTCACCACGACTCCACCCGTTGCGACCCCTACCGCCCCCGCTCAGAGCTCCTTCGCCCACTCCCGCATCCATCCGGTGACGGCGAAGCCGATCCGCTCGTTGATGCGATCTCCTTGACCTGCAGGCTCATTCGGTTGCATCCCTGACCTTCTGCCACTCCCGGCTGTAGCCGTCGACGGTGTAGCCGAGCCGCCGGTTGACCGCGAGCATGTGCACGTTGGAGGCGGCGTTCCAGGTGCGGACCGCCGTCACTCCCGGCAGCTCGTCCATGACCCGCAGGGCGTTCGCCGCCTTGAGGCGAAGCCCGAGTCCGTGCCCACGGTGCTCGGTCAGCACGAGGGTGTCCTGCTGGTAGGCCAGCTCCGGCTCGCTCGCGGAGACCGACACCTGGGTGAAACCGACGATGCGCCCGCTGGGCACGTGCCGGGCGACGGTCTCGACGATCCGCCGGCCGGCGGACCGCAGGCGCTCCTGCTGCTCCCGGAGGCGGATCGCGTCCCAGGCCTCCTCCTCGAGGGCGAGGTCGTCCGTGGGGGCGTCCGTGCTCATCCGCTGCTGCAGGACGGCCCGGTCGTCGAGCCACTCCGTCGGCATGTCGTCGACGTAGCCCTCGAGCGCGTAGCCGTCGGGGCCCTCCCCGGCCATGAGCGCCGCGAGCGCCGCGCGGTCTGCGGGCAGCGCCATCTCGCTGCGCAGCACGGTCATCCCGACGGTGTAGCCGCGGGTCGTGGCGAAGCTCTCCGAGGCGTCCTGCCCGTCCCCGGCCCACTCCGTCTCGGCGAAGAAGACCGAGCGACCGTTCTCGATCCCGATCCGCTCGGCCGCGGCGAGCAGCGCCGAGCCGATGCCCTGCCCCCGCGCCTCGGCTCGCACCGAGAGCCACAGCATCGCCGCACCGGTGTTGTCGAGCAGCGGCAGCTGGACCTCCAGGGCACCCACCACGCGGTTCCCGGCCCAGGCGGCGAGGTCGACGCGCTTCTTCGTGCCCGTGCGATGCAGCGCCTGCAGCTCCTCGAGCGGCCACTCGCTCCCCCGGTCACCGAAGAGCTCTCGCTGGATCGAGGCATGCACACCGATCCACTCCCGAGCGGCACCGTCCTGGTCCGGGTCGAGCACGTCGATGGGTCGGATCTCGAAGTCGTCGTCCACGGGGCCAGATTCTGTCGGCCCGCCCACCCGGGGGGCGAGCGAATTGTCGGAGCCCGCCACACGGCATACGCAATCAGTCAGGCATACGGGAGCGGGCGCGGACGTTACAGGGACGTAAGACGCTCCCGGCAGCAAGGATGTGACACTGGCATGGTGTTCGGATTCGGTAGGAAGTCCCAGATGCCCAGCCGCGAGGAAGCCCTCTCGGGCCGCGCGGAACGCCCGTTCGCCGTGAATCCCACCCACGTCGTGCTCGGCACGCCGATCGAGGGCCCGTGGCCCGACGGCTCCGAGGTGCTTTACGTCGCGATGGGGTGCTTCTGGGGGGTCGAGCGGATCTTCTGGAAGCAGGACGGCGTCGTCTCGACCGCGGCCGGCTACATGGGCGGCTACACACCCAACCCGACCTACGAGGAGACGTGCACCGGCCTCACCGGACACGCCGAGACGGTCCGCGTCGTCTACGACCCCACCCGGACGAGCCCCGAGCTGCTGCTCAAGGCGTTCTGGGAGAACCACGACCCGACGACGGCGAACCGGCAGGGCAACGACATCGGCACCGCCTACCGATCGGCCATCTACTGGACGACCGAGGGGCAGCGGCTCGCGGCCGAGTCCACCAAGGAGTCGTTCCAGAAGGTGCTCGACGACAACGGCTACGGGCAGATCTCGACCGAGATCCGCTCCGCCGACGACGCCGGCCCCTTCTACCTCGCCGAGGACTACCACCAGGGCTACCTGCACAAGAACCCCGGCGGCTACTGCAACCACGGGCCCAACGGCATGACGTGCCCGGTCGGCATCGTGCGCCAGGACCAGCTGCCTGCGCAGCAGGACATCGCGCCGCCCGCCTGACCCCGCTCGCTCCACGAGAGGATGCGCCCACCCGCTCGGGGCGGGCGCATCCGCGTCGTCTGGCCGACCCAGCACCGGTCCGGTCGCCGTGCGTCCGGAGCCCGTGCGACCGCCGAGGGTGACAGGATGCCGCCATGGCCGACAAGAGCTTCCACCTCAGCCGCGAGACGACGATCGCCGCTCCGCCGGAGCGCGTGCACGCCCTCGTCAACGACTTCCACGAGTGGCAGGCGTGGTCACCGTGGGAGGGCATCGACCCCGCGATGGAGCGCACCTACACCGGCTCCCCGACCGGCGTCGGCGCCGTCTATGCCTGGCGCGGCAACAGCAAGGCCGGCGAGGGCCGCATGGAGATCCTCGAGTCAGAGCGGCAGCACGTCGCGGTCGACCTCCACTTCGCCGCGCCGATGAAGGCGCACAACCGGGTCGACTTCACGCTGACACCCGCCGGTGACGGCACCCACGTCGAGTGGACCATGACCGGACCGCAGAACGTCGTCATGCGCCTCATGAGCAAGGTCTGGTCGATGGAGAAGATCGTGGGGCCCGACTTCGAGAAGGGGCTCGCCCAGCTCAAGCGCACCGCCGAGAACCCATGAGCCCGTTGGTGATCCGGCCCGCGACCCGTGACGACGTCGCGGCGGTCGTGGCGCTGCTCGCCGACGATCCGCTCGGCGCGGCCCGCGAGGACCTCGACGACCCGGTGACGTACGACGCGGCATACGACCGCGTCGTGGCCGATCCGGGACAGCACCTCGTGGTCGCCGAGCGCGAGGGGACGGTCGTGGGGACCCTCCAGCTCAGCGTCATCCCCGGGCTGTCCCGACGCGGCGCGACCCGCTCGATCATCGAGGGTGTCCGCATCGCCCGGGACGAACGCGGGTCGGGTCTCGGGACCGAGCTGGTCACCTGGGCGGTCGACGAGTCGCGGCGGCTCGGCGCCACGCTCGTCCAGCTCACGAGCGACGCCAGCCGCACCGACGCGCGGCGCTTCTACGAGCGGCTCGGCTTCACGGCCTCGCACGTCGGCTTCAAGCTGCAGCTCGACGAGTGACTGACCCCGCGGGCGCTGCCCACGGGGTCGGTCGTGCGGTCGCGCTGCCGCTCAGAAGATGCGGACCCGCTGGTCCTCGTCGAGCCACATCGCGTCATCGGGCTTGACGCCGAACGCGTCGTGGAACTCCGTCACGTTGCGCACGGCGTTGCCCCGCACGTCCTGCGGGGAGTGCGGGTCGACGGCGAGCAGCCGGATCGCCTCGGCCTCGCGGGCCTTGCCCTTCCAGACCTGGGCCCACCCGATGAAGAACCGCTGAGGTCCTGTGAAGCCGTCGAGCTCGGGCATCTCGCCGTCCTCGGTGGCGATGCGGTAGGCCGAGTAGCCGATCTGCAGGCCACCGAGGTCGCCGATGTTCTCGCCGACCGTCAGGCCGCCGTTGACCTTGTGGTCCTCGGAGAGCCCGGCCGGGGTGTACTGGCCGAACTGCTCGATGAGCCGCTGGGACAGCGCGTCGAACCGCTCGCGGTCGGCCGAGGTCCACCAGTCACGCAGTGCCCCCGTGCCGTCGTAGCGCGAGCCCTGGTCGTCGAAGCCGTGCCCGAGCTCGTGACCGATGACGGCGCCGATACCGCCGTAGTTGACGGCGTCGTCGGCCTCGAGGTCGAAGAACGGCGGCTGCAGGATCGCGGCCGGGAAGACGATCTCGTTCATCGACGGCATGTAGTAGGCGTTGACCGTCTGGGGCAGCATGAACCACTCGGTGCGGTCGATCGGCTGGCCGATCTTCGCGAGGTTGCGGTCGACCTCGAACGCCGTGCTGCGCCGGACGTTGCCGACGAGATCGGTTGGGTCGATCTCGATGCTGGAGTAGTCACGCCACACGTCGGGGTAGCCGATCTTCGGCGTGAACGCGTCGAGCTTGTCGATCGCCTGCGCACGCGTGTCAGGCCCCATCCACTCGAGCGAGGAGAAGGACCGGCGGAAGGCCTCGACGAGGTTGCCGACGAGCTCCTGCATGCGGGCCTTGGCTGCCGGCGGGAACCACCGCTCGGCGTAGAGCTGCCCGACTGCCTCTCCGACGCAGGCCTCCACGACGGACACACCACGCTTCCACCGTTCCTTGTTCTCCGGCTGGCCCGAGAGCGTGCGGCCCTGGAAGTCGAAGTCCTCGTCCACGAACGACTGCGGCAGCAGCGAGGCGAACTCCGAGAGCACGTGCCACGTCAGCCACGAGCGCCAGTCGGCGACGTCCACCGACTCGAGCGCCGCGCCGAGACCGGTGACGAAGCTCGGCTGGCGGACGACGACCTTGTCGAACGAACCCGCCGGCGCGCCGAGCCCGGACAGCCAAGCGTGCCAAGGGAACTGGGGCGCGAGCACCATGACCTCGTCGATGGTGTGCGCGTTGTAGGTCTTGATCGCGTCGCGGTTGGCCACCGTGTCCCAGTGCGACGCCGCGAGAAGCGTCTCGAGCGTCATGATGCGGGTGGCCTTGGCCTCGGCGTCCGGGATGCCGGCGAGGCCGAGCAGCCGGCCGATGTGGGCGACGTAGGCCGTCCGGATGTCGGCGTACTTCTCCTCGCGGTAGTAGGACTCGTCGGGAAGTCCGAGCCCGCCCTGCTCGAGGTAGACGACGTAGTCCTCCGGCGAGCGCTCGTCGGGTGACACGAAGTGCTGCAGGACCCCGACCACGCCGTCGCGCGCGAGCCGGCCGAGGGCCCTTCCGAGCGACTCGATGCTGTCGACGGCCGCGACCTCCGACATCACGGCCTGCAGCGGAGCGAGCCCGAGCTCCTCGATCCGGTCGGTGTCGGTGAAGCTCGCGTAGAGGTCACCGACCTGCCGCTTGGGAGTGCCCGGCGCGCCCTCCTCGGCGCGTGCCGCCTCCTCGATGAGGTCGCGGACCCGTGCCGTCGACTCCTCGCGCAGGATGTCGAAGGTGCCGAAGCGGGCTCGGTCGTCCGGGATCTCCGTCGTGTCGAGCCAGGTGCCGTTGACGAACCTGAAGAGGTCGTCCTGGGGCCGGGTCGACCGGTCGAGGGCCTCGAGGCTGATGCCGGACTTTCTGAGCACGTTCTCTCCCCACTGCAAGTGCCGGACCTGACCGGCGGGCGTACGCCGAGCCTAGTCAGGGGCACCGACCGTCGTGCGGGGACGGCCCGAGCACGTATGCCGTGGGGCGCGCCCCCGGGCTCAGCGGCGCAGCCGGCCCGCCACGACACCCGCGAGCCCGACGAGGAGCAGCATGCCGCCGAGCGCACCGATCATCATCGGCCCGACCATCCGGACGCTGAGGTCCGCGTCGGTGAGGTTGGCCACGAGGACGTAGGCCGCCACGAGCATCGACAGCAGACCGAGCATGATCGACCCCGGCCGCGGACCCTTGCGGACCGTGACGAGCACCGGGCGCGGGGCAGGCTGCGGGGCCGGCTGGGGGGACGCCTGGGGCAGGACGGGCGCCGGCCACGTGGGGTCGGGCTGTGACCCGGGCGGAGACAGGTGCGGCAGCCGCGCCTCCTCGGCGATCGCGTCGTCGGGCACGGGGCTCGCAGGCTGGACCTGGAAGGGCGTCGCGGCCGGGAGCGCCTGCGTCGTCATGGCGGGGATCGTCGTCGTCTCCTCCGGGTCTACCGCCGGGTCGACCGCCGGGTCGACCGCCGGGTCGACCGCCGGGTCCGCTGTCGGGTCGCGGAACTCCACCGTGGGGTCGGGGGTGTCGTTGCTGCTCATGTCTCTCGTCTCCGCTGCGCGCTTCGTCGGTTCGGTCGGGTCGGTCGGGCCGGTCGGGCCGGTCGGGTCGGTCGGGTCGGTCGGGTCGGTCGGGTCGGTCGTCGGGCCGGTCATGACGCGCTCCTCGTCGTGATCTTGATCTGGCCGACGCCGACCTCGGCGTTGACGACGATCGCCGGGCGCGACGCGGACGGCCCGAACGTCACCTGCTGCTGCCAGCCGGTGCCGTCGTACTGGAGCTGGTCGGGTCCCAGGCGACGCATCCCCTCACCGACGACCGACGGACCGGTCGCGAGGATCTCCCCTGCACGCGCCTTCGCATTGACGACGACCGGGACCCCTTCCGGGACGACGAGATCGAGCTCGCCCACACCCATCGTGGCCGTGACGGTGTCCTGTCCGGGAGTCGCATTCCAGTCCGAGCGGCTGAGGTCGACCCTCATCTGTCCGATCGCGAGCTCGAACGCTGGTGCCGGTGTCATCGACGTGACCGTGTAGCTGCGGTCGCCCGCCTGCCAGGGCTGGGAGAGGCCGACCGGGGCCGCGGTCGTGGCGGCCGCTGCGATCATCCCGGTCACGGCGAAGAACGCGAGGCCTCCCGACCGCCGGCCGGCGATCCCGGCGACGAGGATGCCGAGGCCGAGGATGCCGAGGCCCGAGGCGATCCCGATGGCCACGTGGTGGCCCGACCAGCCTGCAGCCTGGGCGATCGTCGACATGACGACACCGGTGACGATGGCGAGGCCGAGGACGAGGAGCCCGCCGGCGAAGCCGATCGAGGGGGTCCGCTCCCGCACCGGGGTCGGGGCCGGCGGACGTGGTGCCGCCAGGGTGGCGCCGACGTTGGCCGCCGCATTGCCGGTCGAGCCGTATGCCGTGGCCGGGGCAGTCGCCGGGCCGGGGTGCGGGGACGCCGCGCCGGCAGCGGGCGGGGTGAGCGGCTCACCGGTCACCGGGTCGAGACCGGTGCTCGCCCCGGGCGTGGTGGCGCCCTGGTTCTTCCACGGTGCCTGCGCCATGAGCTCGCGGCCGGTGCCGGTGCGCGTGAGGAACCACCAGGCCCCGACGACGAGGAGCGCGAAGCCGAAGAAGCGGAAGCCGCGGGTGTCCCCTCCCCACCAGGGACCGCCGCCGAGGACGGCCATCACCGTGACGACGAGCAGGAAGATCGAGCTGCCCTCACCGTGCTTGAGAGCTCGCTCGATGTGGATCTCTCCGCGCTCGTCGGGCATGAGCAGCCACAGCACGAGGTAGAGGGCGAGCCCCATCCCGAAGAAGATCGAGAAGAGGATGAAACCTGCTCGCACGACGAGCGGGTCGACACCGAGCCACCGGGCCACGCCCGCGGCCACACCGGCGAACCACCGACCGTTCGACTGGCGAACGATCCCCGGGCGCCGCAGGGCGGTGTAGAAACCGTCCAGGCCGTGTCCCTGCCCGTGTCCCTGCCCGTGTCCCTGCCCCTGGCTGGGGGCGTCATTGCTTTTCGTCATGCCATCAGACTGGCTCGCCCGCTCTCCCCCGACCATGAGGGTCGACCCTGAGCGCACCCTGACGCGACCCCCAAAGAGTGCGCGGATGGTCGCCCAGACCCACCGGGGTGGGTCAGGATGGGACGGTGCAGACGGCATACGAGAACGGAACCGGCCCCGCGCGTCCCGCGGGAGCCTCGTGGCGGACGACGCCGCGGCCACCGCTCGTGCGCCAGCGACAGGGCAAGGTCGTCGCCGGGGTCGCCGCAGGGCTGGCCGCCCACCTGGGAATCCCGGTCGTCGCGGTCCGCGTCGCGCTCGTGCTGACGACCATTCCCTTCGGCGCCGGCCTGGCGGTCTACGTCTTCCTGTGGGCGACCATGCGCGAGGTCGGCGACGTCGACCCCGCGATCACGGCAGGCACGGCGGGCACGACAGGCACGGCAACATCGACGCCGACGACCGGCTCCCGGCACCACGTCGACCTTGCGGGCCTGCGCACCTGGCTGCGCAGCGGCAACCAGGCCGTGCTCCTCACCCTCCTCGGCGTCGCGGCCATCGCCGTCGCCGGTGCCCTGTGGTTCGGCAGCGCCGGACTCGACGTGCACCCCGAGGTGATCCTGCCCGTCGTCGCGATCGTCATCGGGGCGATCTTCTTCTGGTCCCAGCTCGACGACACCGACACCCTCGGCACGCGTCGCCCGGTCCGCTGGATCTGGCTCGTCGTCGGTCTCGGCCTCACCATCCTCGGGCTCGTCGGCCTGCTCGTGCAGGGCACCAACCTCACCGAGCTGTGGCAGGTCGCCGGAGCCGTGCTCGCCGCCCTCGTCGGCGTCGTCGTCCTGTCGGCGCCGTGGATCCTGCGCCTCTGGAGCAACCTGCGCCTCGAGCAGGCCGCCCGCATCCGCGCCACCGAGCGCGCCGACATCGCCGCCCACCTGCACGACTCGGTGCTGCAGACCCTGGCGCTGATCCAACGGCAGTCGGGCGACGCCGCGACCGTCGCCCGCCTCGCCCGCGCGCAGGAGCGCCAGCTGCGCAGCTACCTCTACGACGAGGACGCGCGCGCCGGCACGCTCGGCGCCGCCCTCACCGCCGCGATGGGCGAGGTCGAGGACCTCCACGGAGTGCCGGTGCAGCTCGTCGTCACCGGCGACCGGCCGATGGACGCGCACCTCGACGCGCTCGTCAAGGCCGTCCGCGAGGCGACGTGGAACGCCGTGCGCCACGCGAGCCCGCCCGTCAGCACCTACGTCGAGGTCGGCCCCGACGCCGTCGAGGCGTTCGTGCGCGACCACGGCGCGGGCTTCGACCTCGACAAGGTCCCCGACGACCGCGCCGGCGTGCGTGAGTCGATCATCGGGCGCATGGAGCGCCACGGCGGCACGGCCCGCATCCGGCGGCGCGCCGACGGCACGGAGGTCGAGCTGCGCCTGCCTGTGGGCCAGCACACCGAGACCGAGCCGCCTTCGCCCGCAGCACCGCCCGCCGCATCCCCCACTCCCGCCACCCAGAGCACCACGGCCGCCGGCACGCCGGACCCCCAGACCCAGGAGCAGGCTCCATGACCGACCCGCGGACCATCCGCATCGTCATCGTCGACGACCACCACATGTTCCGCACCGGCGTGCGCGCCGAGCTGACCTCCCTCGCGGCGACGCCGCGACCCGGCGCGTTCACGCTCGAGATCGCCGGTGAGGCCGGTGCGGTCGAGTCGGCCGTGCAGGTCATCAAGGAGCAGCAGCCCGACGTCGTGCTCCTCGACGTCCACCTGCCCGGCGGCGACGGGCACGGCGGCGCCGACGTCATCCGTGCGTGCGCCGGCGTCCAGTCGAGGGCTGCGGTGCCGGTGCGCTTCCTCGCCCTCTCGGTGTCCGACGCCGCCGAGGACGTCATCGCCGTCATCCGGGCCGGCGCCCGCGGCTACGTCACCAAGACGATCAACGCCGAGGAGCTGCTCACCGCGATCGGGCGGGTGGCCGACGGCGACGCCGTCTTCAGCCCGCGCCTCGCCGGTTTCGTCCTCGATGCGTTCGGCGCGGCCGCCGGCGAGGTCGCCGAGATCGACGAGGAGCTCGACCGGCTCTCGGCACGGGAGCGGGAGGTGATGCGCCTCATCGCCCGCGGCTACCAGTACAAGGAGGTTGCGAAGGAGCTCTTCATCTCCGTCAAGACAGTCGAGACGCACGTCAGCTCGGTGCTGCGCAAGCTCCAGCTCAGCAGCCGGCACGAGCTGACCGCCTGGGCGATGGGCCGCCGCCTCCTCTGACACCCCGCTCCCCTGCGGTTCGATGTATTCGCGCGACGCAGAGGCCGCGCCCATACATCGAACCGGCGGCTCAGGCGGAGCTGGCGAGGAAGCGGCGCAGGGCCGTCACGATGATCTCGGGGGCGTCGGTGTGCACCCAGTGGCCGGCGCCCTTGATCGTGAAGAGCCGCGTCCGCGGGAAGTGCCGGCGCATGCGGTCGCCGTCCTCGCGCTTGACGTAGCGCGAGTCGCCGCCGGCGACCCACAGCACCGGGCCTTCGTATGCCGGGAGCTCGTCCACGGCATCCGGCCAGTCCGCGATCCGTGAGTCCACCCCGAGCGCCGCGTCGCCGGCGATGAGGTCGAGGTTGACCTGCCAGCGCCACGACTGGCCGTCCCGTCGCAGGTTCTGCAGCAGGAACGCCTTGACGCCGGGGTCCGGCTCGGTGAAGCGGGCCTCCGCGTCGCCGCGGCTCGTCACCTCACCCAGGGGCAGACTCTGCATCTCGCGGATGTAGCCCTCGAACCGCTCGAGGGAGCCGTAGCCCTTGGGAGCGATGTCGACGACGACGAGCCGGTCGACGAGCTCCGGGTGGCGCAGGGCAAGCACCATCGCGACCTTGCCGCCGAGCGAGTGACCGACGACCGCCCACCGTTCCCCCTCACCGGCGGCGCGCAGCGTGCCGGCCACGGCGTCGGCGTACGCGTCGAGCGAGAACTCCTGGGACCACGGCGACCGGCCGTGGTCGGGGAGGTCGACGAGCAGGCAGCGCGCGTCCGTGCCGTCCGGGCCGCTGACGGCCTTGGCGATCTGGTTCCAGTTGCGTCCCTGGCCGAAGAGGCCGTGCAGAAAGGCGATGCGCGGGCCTGCGGTGCCGACGGACAGGGTGCTGAGCGAAGCCTGGTCGGGAGCCGAGGTCATGACCCGGAGCCTACGCGGCGGGCCGTCTCACACCGCCTCCGGTCGGCGGTGAGGCGCCGGGATCGGGCCACCGTGCGGGACCTCACGGCCGCTCCCGAGGGCCGTGAGAGGGATGTAACCGAGGTGTCACCGCAGGTCGGACGCCGTGCAACACCGCCTTCCTAGCGTGGGCGTCACGCTCTCGCAGCGGCCCACGCAGCCAAGGAGGAGACCCTGTGAGCACCACCACCGGAAGCACACCCGGCCCGAGCACGACCGGCACCGTCGCCGCTGCTGCCCCCCTCGCGCCCGAACGCCCGAGCCGGTTCCGCGCCCTCACCGCACCGACGAGGCGGGTCATCCGCGACTGGGACCCGGAGGACACCGCGGCGTGGGAGGCGGGCAACAAGCTCGTCGCGCGCCGCAACCTCGTCTGGTCGGTCGCGACCGAGCACATCGGCTTCTCGATCTGGTCGATCTGGTCGGTCATGGTCCTCTTCATGCCGCAGGCCGTCTACGGCTTCACCGCCGCCGACAAGTTCGTCCTCGTCGCCGTCCCGACCCTCGTCGGGGCGGTCCTGCGGGTGCCCTACACGATGGCGACGGCCTTCTTCGGGGGCCGCAACTGGGCCATCGTCAGCGGCTTCGCGCTGCTCGTCCCGACGGTGCTGACCTGGTGGCTCATGGTCAACCCGGGCCACTCCCTGACGACGTTCCTGCTCGTCGCCGGCCTCGCCGGTCTCGGCGGCGGCAACTTCGCCTCGTCGATGACGAACATCAACGCCTTCTACCCGCAGCGGATGAAGGGCTGGGCGCTCGGGCTCAACGCGGGTGGCGGCAACATCGGCGTCCCCGTCGTCCAGCTCGTCGGCCTGCTCGTCATCGCGACGCTCGGCAACCGCCGGCCCGAGGTCGTCTGTGCCGTCTACCTCGTCCTGCTCGCCGTCGCGAGCATCGGCGCCGCGGTCTCCATGGACAACCTCGACCACCAGACGGCCAATCCCAAGGCGATGCTCGAGGTGCTGCGGCACGCCGACTCGTGGGTCATCTCGCTGCTCTACATCGGCACGTTCGGCTCGTTCATCGGCTTCGGCTTCGCCTTCGGCCAGGTGCTCAACCAGACCTTCCTCGCCGGGCTGACGGGCGGCGCCGCGCCGACGCCGGCGCAGGCCGCGACCGCGAGCCTGCACGCCGCCCAGATCGCCTTCGTCGGCCCGCTCCTCGGCTCGGTCAGCCGGGTCTGGGGTGGACGGCTCGCCGACCGCCGTGGCGGTGCCCTCGTGACACTGTGGACCTTCGTCGGCATGGCGGTCGCGGGCGTCCTCGTGACCCTCGCGGCGCGCTCCGACGACGTGACCCGCGGCGCTGCGACCGGACTCCAGCTCTGCGGCCTCATCGGCGGCTTCGTCCTGCTCTTCGTCCTCTCCGGCGTCGGCAACGGCTCGGTCTACAAGATGATCCCCGCCCTCTTCGACGCGAAGTCCGCCGCGGTCCCCGGGCCCGCGATCGAGCGCACGGCCTGGTCCCGCTCGATGGCCGGCGCGCTCATCGGCATCGCCGGCGCGATCGGCGCCCTCGGCGGCGTCCTCATCAACCTCGGGCTGCGGGCGTCGTACCAGGGCGCCAGCCACTCGGCCACGGCCGCGTTCGTCGTCTTCACCCTCTTCTACGTCGGCGCCGCCATGCTGACGAAGGTGCGCTACCGCCGATGACGACGCACCTGGGAATGCCGTCGCCCCCGCTGGGCGGGAACGCGCCCTCCGAGGGGGTGGGCGTCGCGACGCACTGCGCCTACTGCGGCCTCCAGTGCGCGCTGACCCTGACGGGGACGTCTGCCGCCGACCTCACCGTGAGCCCGCGGCGCTTCCCGACGAACCGGGGCGGCCTGTGCCAGAAGGGGTGGACGAGCGCGGAGCTGCTCCGCACGCCCTCGCGTCTCACCACCCCCCTCCTCCGCCGTGGCGGCGAGCTGGTGCCGGCGTCGTGGGACGAAGCCCTCGACGTCGTGGCCGATGCCATCGTCCGGACGCAGTCGGCACACGGCAGGGACGCCGTGGCGGTCTTCGGCGGCGGCGGGCTGACCAACGAGAAGGCCTACCAGCTGGGCAAGTTCGCTCGCGTCGCGCTGCGCACGAGCCAGATCGACTACAACGGCCGGTGGTGCATGAGCTCCGCCGCGGCAGCCGGCATCAGGTGCTTCGGCCTCGACCGCGGACTCCCCTTCCCGGTCACCGACATCGGCTCGGCGCACGCGGTGCTGCTCCTCGGCGCCAACCCGGCCGAGACCATGCCGCCCTTCCTCACCCACCTCGTGCGGGCAGCCGACGCCGGCGGGCTCATGGTCGCCGACCCGCGCCTGACCCCGACCGCCGCCAGGGCGATCGACGGCGGCGGCCTGCACCTGCAGCTGCGCCCCGGCACCGATGCGGCCCTGGCGCTCGGGATGCTCCACCTCGCCGTCACCGAGGGGTATGCCGACCGCCGCTTCATCGAGGAGCGGACCACCGGCTTCGACGACCTCTGGCCCGTTGCTGCGCAGTGGCTGCCCCAGCGGGTCGAGCGGGTCACCGGGGTCGCGGTGACGACGATGCGCGCCGCCGTCGCGGCACTGGCGCGGGCCCGCGACACCGAGCGCGGCGCCTACATCCTCTCCGCCCGCGGCAGCGAGCAGCACGCCAGCGGCACCGACACGGTCACCGCGTTCATCGCGCTCGCCCTCGCGCTCGGGCTGCCCGGCAACCCGGGCACCGGCTTCGGCACCATCACCGGCCAGGGCAACGGCCAGGGCGGCCGGGAGCACGGCCAGAAGGCCGACCAGCTACCGGGCTATCGCAAGATCGAGGACCCCGCGGCGCGGGCTCACGTCGCCGCCGTGTGGGGCATCGACCCGGCCGACCTGCCCGGGCCCGGCCGCAGCGCCTTCGAGCTGCTCTCCGCGCTCGGGACGGACGGTGGCCCGCGGGTGCTTCTCGTGCACGGCTCGAACCCCGTCGTGTCGGCGCCGGACGCACGCGTCGTCACCGAGCGGCTCGGTGCGCTGGACCTGCTCGTCGTCTCGGACTTCGTCCTGTCGGAGACCGCGGCGATCGCGGACGTCGTCCTCCCCGTGCTCCAGTGGGCCGAGGAGGAGGGCACGCTGACCAACCTCGAAGGCCGGGTGCTGCGGCGGCGGCGGGCCCTCACGGCGCCCGACGGGTGCCGCAGCGAGCTCGACGTGTGGAGCGAGCTGGCCGCCCGGATCGATTGCAGCACGGACTTTCCCACCGACCCTCGGGTCGTCTTCGACGAGCTCCGACGCGCGTCCGCCGGCGGACCGGCTGACTACTCCGCTGTGACGTGGGAGCGACTCGACGCCGGCGAGAGCCTGCACTGGCCGTGCACGACCGAGCGCCCGCAGGGCACGCCCCGGCTCTTCCTCGACCGCTTCGCGACGCCGGACGGGCTCGCGCGCTTCGTCGCCGTCGACCACGCCGGACCTGCGGAGGCCGACGACACCGCATACCCCCTCGTCGCGACGACCGGTCGCGTGCTCCAGCACTACCAGTCCGGCGCCCAGACCCGCCTCGTCGACGAGCTGTCGGCGGCGGCCGGCGAGATGTTCGTCCAGGTGCACCCCGACACCGCGGGGTCCGTCGGGCTGGTGGACGGCGACCTCGCCGACGTCGTCAGCCGCCGGGGACGCACCCGGGCGGCCGTGCGTGTCGACGAGGACATGCGCCCCGACGTCGTCTTCCTGCCGTTCCACTGGGGTGGCGACGCGCGGGCCAACTCGCTCACCCACGCCGCCCTCGACCCGACCAGCCGCATGCCCGAGTTCAAGGCGTGCGCCGTCCGACTGGAGGCCGTCGCGTGAACCCCACCCGTAGGCACGTCCTCGTCGTCGGCAACGGCATGGCCGGGGCGCGCGTCGCCGAGGAGATCCGCCACCGCGACCCCGACGCGACGCGTTTCGCCGTGACCGTCGTCGGCGAGGAGCCACACGCCGCCTACAACCGCGTGCTGCTCTCGACCGTCGTCGCCGGTGGCATCACCGCGCGCGACACACGTTTGAAGCCCGACGGCTGGTGGGCCGCCCGGCACATCGACGTCGTCCCCGGTGCCCGGGTCACGTCCGTCGACGTGACGGCCCGCGCGGCGGCCCTCGCGTCCGACGGGGGCGAGCGGGTCGTCGACTGGGACGAGCTCGTCCTCGCCACCGGCAGCACGAGCTTCGTCCCACCAACCGAGGGGTTGTATGCCGGCCCACCCGGTCCCGGGGCCGTGCTGGCCGACGGGGTCGTCGCCTTCAGGACGGTCGATGACTGCGCCCGCCTGATCGAGGCGGCCGAGTCCGCTTCCACTGCAGTCGTTCTCGGCGGCGGCCTGCTCGGTCTCGAGGCAGCCCGCGGCCTCCTCGCTCGCGGTGTCGAGGTCACCATCGTGCACCCGCAGGACTACCCGATGGACCGCCAGCTCGACGCCGACGGCGGGGCCGTCCTGTCCCGCGTCGTCCGCGGCATCGGCGCGCGGCTCGTCCTCGGCCACTTCGTCACCGCTCGTCACGCAGGCTGCGATGGCGAGCCGGCTCACGTCGTCCTCGGCGACGGCTCGGCCCTGCCCGCCGACCTCGTGGTCGTCGCCGCTGGGGTCCGCCCGCGCACCGACCTCGCCGTGGCCATGGGCCTCGAGGTCGACCGGGCCGTCGTCGTCGACGACCGGCTCGCCACCTCGGTCCCCCACGTCCACGCCATCGGCGAGTGCGCCCAGCACCGCGACGAGGTGCCCGGACTCGTCCAGCCCGGCTGGGACCAGGCGCGCGTCCTCGCCGACGTGCTCACCGGCACCGACCCCGAGGCCGTCTACGAGGGCACGAGCGTGTTGACCCGGCTCAAGGCCCACGACATCGACCTGGCGAGCATGGGGACCATAGACGTCGACGTCCACGACCCGGGCCACGAGGTGCTCACCTTCACCGACCCGAGCCGCGGCCGCTACGCCAAGCTCGTCCTGTGCCAGGACCGGCTGGTCGGCGCGATCCTGCTCGGCGTCGGCGACGCCGCCGGCGCGCTGACCCAGCTCTACGACACCGGCGCCGCCGTCCCGCGGGATCGTCTGGCGCTCATGCTCGGCCGCGCCGTGACCCGCTCCGGGGCCCCGGAGACGGCGAACCTGGCCGAGATGCCCGGCACCGCCGTCATCTGTCGCTGCAACACGGTGACGAAGTCGGCCATCGTCGACGCCTTCCGCGCCGGTGCGGACTCCGTCGCTGGTGTCGCCGAGGCCACGCGGGCCACGACCGGCTGCGGCTCGTGCAAGGGCGCCGTCGACGGCCTCTGCTCCTGGCTGCGCTCGTCCGAGCCGGCCACCGACCCCTCACTCCCGACGACCCCCGACCCGGTGTCGGCACCCGCCGCCCTGACCGAAGGAGCCGCCTGATGTCCCCCACCCCCGAGCACGCAACGGGCACCGCCACCCGCACCGTCGTCGTCGTCGGTCACGGCATGGTGGGCCACCGCTTCGTCGAGGCGCTCCGGTCGCGGGACACGGAGAGCACGTGGAAGGTCGTCGTCCTCTCCGAGGAGGCGGACGCGGCATACGACCGAGTGGGCCTGTCGTCCTACGTCGGTGCATGGGACCGGGGCGCCCTGGCTCTGTCGGGCAACTCGTATGCGGGTGACTGCCTCGTGGACCTGCGGCTGGGCACCCGCGCCGAGCACGTCGACCGACAGGCGCGCACCGTCACCACGAACGCCGGCGATGTCGTCGCGTACGACTCGCTCGTGCTCGCCACGGGCTCCTACCCGTTCGTGCCGCCGGTGCCGGGGCACGACTCGACGGGGTGCTTCGTCTACCGCACTCTCGATGACCTCGACGGCATCCGTCGCGCAGCCGAGAAGGCTCAGCAGCGGGCACATGCAGAGGGCCGCGAGGCCAACGGGCTCGTCGTCGGTGGCGGACTGCTCGGTCTCGAGGCCGCCAACGCCCTGCGCCTGCTGGGTCTGACGCCGCACGTCGTCGAGTTCGCACCCCGACTCATGCCGCTCCAGGTCGACGAGGGTGGCGGCGCGGTCCTCGAGGGCCTCATCAGCAACCTCGGCGTCCAGGTGCACACCGGCGCAGGCACGCAGTCCATCGCGGCGCAGGACGACGGCCGCCTCGCGGTCGAGCTCTCCGACGGCACGGCCCTGCTCACCGACCTCGTCGTCTTCTCCGCCGGCGTGCGGCCGTCCGACGCCGTCGCCCGCACGGCCGGTCTCGACGTCGGCGAGCGCGGCGGGGTCATCACCGACACCGCGTGCCGCACCAGCGACGAGAACGTCTGGGCCGTGGGCGAGGTCGCCGCGGTCGAGGGGCGCTGCTACGGGCTCGTCGCGCCGGGGTACTCGATGGCCGAGGTGGTCGCCGACCGGCTCCTCGGCGGGGAGGCGACCTTCCCCGGCGCCGACCTGTCGACCAAGCTCAAGCTGCTCGGCGTCGACGTCGCCTCCTTCGGCGACGCGATGGGTGCCACGCCGGGGGCCCTCGAGATCGTGCACACCGACGCCACGAAGGGCACCTACGCCAAGGTCGTCGTCAGCGACGACGCCCGGACTCTCCTCGGCGGCATCCTCGTGGGGGACGTCTCGCCGTACACCACGCTCAAGGCGTACGTCGGCCGCGAGGTGCCCGGCGACCCAGGCGCGCTCGTGTCCCCCGCAGGTGCAGAGCTGGGCGCCGACGCGCTGCCCGACGATGCCGTCATCTGCTCGTGCAACAACGTGACGAAGGGCTCGATCTGCGGGGCCATCGCCGAGGGAGCCTGCGACCTGGCTGCGATCAAGGGGTGCACGAACGCCGGAACCACTTGTGGCGGTTGCCTGCCCACGGTCCGGAAGCTGCTTGTCGACTCGGGCGTCGAGCTCTCCAAGGCCCTCTGCGAGCACTTCGAGCAGAGCCGTGCCGAGCTCTTCGAGATCGTCGCCTCGACGGGCATCCGCACCTTCTCCGGGCTCATCGCACGCTACGGGACGGGCACCGGCTGCGAGATCTGCAAGCCGACGGTCGCCTCGATCCTCGCGTCGACGAGCAGCGACCACATTCTTGACGGCGAGCAGGCCGCGCTGCAGGACAGCAACGACCACTTCCTCGCGAACATCCAGAAGAACGGCACGTACTCCGTCGTCCCGCGGATGCCGGGCGGGGAGGCCACGGCCGAGCAGCTCATCACGATCGGCCAGGTCGCCCAGGAGTTCGGGCTCTACGTCAAGGTGACCGGGGGCCAGCGCATCGACCTCTTCGGTGCGCGCGTCGAGCAGCTCCCGGCCATCTGGCGGCGCCTCGTCGACGTCGGCATGGAGTCGGGGCAGGCCTACGGCAAGTCGCTGCGGACCGTGAAGTCGTGCGTCGGGTCGGCGTGGTGCCGCTACGGCGTGCAGGACTCCGTGGGCATGGCCGTGGACCTCGAGCACCGCTACCGCGGGCTCCGCTCGCCGCACAAGATCAAGTTCGGCGTCTCGGGCTGTGCGCGCGAGTGCGCGGAGGCCCGCGGCAAGGACGTCGGCGTCATCGCCACCGACAGGGGCTGGAACCTCTACGTGTGCGGCAACGGCGGCCAGACGCCCGCGCACGCACGTCTGCTCGCGAGCGACCTCGACGACGAAACCCTCGTGCGCTACATCGACCGCTTCCTCATGTTCTACGTCCGCACCGCCGACCGGCTCCAGCGCACGGCTCCGTGGCTCGACTCGCTCGAGGGCGGCCTCGACCACCTCGAGGCCGTCGTGTGCGACGACTCCCTCGGGATCGCCGACGACCTCGAGGCGGCGATGGCCCGACACGTCGAGGGCTACGAGGACGAGTGGAAGGCGGTGCTCGACGATCCCGAGAAGCTCTCGCGCTTCGTGTCGTTCGTCAACGCGCCCGAAGAGGCCGACCCGACGGTCACCTTCGACGAGTCCGGCCCCCGCAAGGTGCCGGTCCTGCTCGGTCTGCCCAGCGTCCGCGAGAACGTCTGAGCCGCAGAGGAACCCACCATGACAACGCTCACCATGAGTCCCGGCGGCACGGCGTCGACCACCTCACGCACGGTCATCCGTCCAGGCATCCTGCCACCTCCCGGTGCACGGCAGTGGGTGTCGGCCTGCCCGGTGGGCCGACTCGTCCCCGGCCGCGGCGTGGCCGTCCTCCTGCCCCGTGGCGCGCAGGCGGCGCTGTTCCTGCTCACCACCGGGATGATCTACGCCGTCGACAACCTCGACCCCTACGCCGGCGCCGCCGTCATCTCGCGCGGCCTCACGGGCGACCGCGCCGGCGAGCCGACGGTGGCCTCCCCGCTGCTCAAGCAGGTCTTCTCGCTGCGCACGGGCGCCGCCCTCGACGACCCCGACATCTCCCTGCCGACGTATGCCGTCCGCGTCCAGCACGGGATCGTGAGGATCGGCATCCCCCTCCCCTGACCGTCGAAAGGCCACGTGTGGCCGGGTCACGCACGTCGATAGGCCACGTGTGGTCGCGTCACGCACGTCGAGAGGCCATGTGTGGTCGGGTGACGCACGTCGAGAGGCCATGTGTGGTCGCGTCACGCACGTCGAGAGGCCATGTGTGGTCGGGTGACGCACGTCGAAAGGCCAATCCCTGCCGTTGTCCGACGGCAAGGATTGGCCTCTCGACCGGAGCGGAGCGACCACACGTGGCCTCTCGACGGTGGAAGTAGAAGTCAGGTGGGTCAGGTGGGTCAGGTGGGTCAGGCGGTGGTGACCAGGGCGGCGCGGAGGGCGGCCTCGAGGTCCGCCGTGGGACGTCCGATGAGGCGCGACAGGTCGCCGGTGTCGGTGAACAGCGCCCCGTCGGCGATCCCACGGTCGCTGTCGGCCAGCACGCCGGCATACCCCTCAGGCAGACCCGCGGCGACGAGCGCCGCCGTGAGGTCCGCGACCGACAGGTCGCGGTAGACGACCTCGCGACCGGCGATGCGACCCACCGTCGCAGCGAGCTCGCCGAGCGTGAATGCGTTGTCGCCACCGAGCTCGTAGACGGCGCCCTCGTGACCGCGGCCGTCCTCGCCTGCAAGGACGAAGGCGGCGGCGGCGGCAAAGTCGGCGCGCGTCGCCGCACTGACGCGCCCCTCACCGGCGGCACCGAGGACGACGCCGTGCTCGAGGAACGTGGGCAGCTGGCCGGTGTAGTTCTCGAGGTACCAGGAGTTGCGCAGGAGGGCGTGAGGCAGACCTGAGGCGGCGAGCAGCTCCTCGGTCGCGCGGTGCTCGGCAGCGAGGGCCAGGTCGGAGGTGTCGGCGCGCGTGATGCTCGTGTAGGCGACGAAGCTGACGTCGGCACGCTTCGCCGCGTCGATCACGTTGGCGTGCTGGGCGATCCGCTGACCGACCTCGCTGCCGGAGACGAGTAGGAGCCGGTCGACACCGGCGAAGGCTGCGTCGAGCGACGCAGGGTCGGCGTAGTCGGCACGGCGCACCTGGACGCCACGGTCGGCGAGGTCGGAGATCGACTCGGGCGTGCGGGCGATGGCGACGACCTGGGCCGCAGGCGTGCCGCGCTCGAGGAGGGCCTCGACGACGAGACGGCCGAGGTGGCCACTGGCACCGGTGACGAGAAGGGTCATGACGTTCCTTTCGGGTGGGACTGACACCCTGCAGAACGACGGCGCCCACGGCATACTTCCCAGAAGTTAGTACCCACTTTGAAGTAAGGTACTGACATGACGGTTAGTCCCACCCTGCGCCGGCACTTCCCCGACGGCATCTTCTCCTCCGGCTGTCCCAGCCGCGTCGTCCTCGACCACGTGACGAGCAAGTGGGGCACGCTCGTCATCCTCGCCCTGGCCGAGGGCGAGCCGCTGCGGTGGAGCGAGCTGCGCCGCCGCGCCGAAGGCGTCAGCGAGAAGATGCTCGCCCAGACGCTGCGCATGCTCGAGGCCGACGGGCTCGTCCACCGCGACGCCAGGCCGGTCGTCCCGCCGCACGTCGAGTACTCCCTCACCGCACGCGGTGGCGAGCTGGCGGAGCGCATGGTGCCCCTCATGGACTGGATCGCCGACCACGCGCCGGCCATCGTCGGCGACGCCGAGGTGGCGGCTACACGTTGAGGCGGTAGCCGCGGCGCACGACCGTCTGCACGAGGTGCCGGTCGGGCAGCGCCGAGCGCAACCGGCTGACAGCCATGTCGAGGGCGTGCTCGTTCTCGGCGTCTGGCAGCTCGTCGAGCAGCCGTTCCCGGCTCAGGACGGCACCCGGCTCGGACATCAGCGCCGCAAGCATCGCCCGCGGACCGCGCGCCAGTGCCACCGTCTCCCCGCCGAAGCTCACGACGCGGCCGTGCACGACGAGCAGGCCCAGGGCGGTCTGCACCTCCTCGACCCCGTTGCGCGTGAGGTGCTCCACGACGGTGCGGACGAGGGCGCCCATCCGGAAGCGGTCCGGGACGATGGGCGTCACACCCAGGTCAAGGAGCGGCGCCGCCGTCACCGGTCCGACCGCAGCCGCCGTGACGCCGCAGCGCAGAGCGTCGACGAGCACCCCGTCCATGCCGAGCTGCGCTGCGGCAGAGACGAGTCCATCGACGGCCGGGGCCGACGTGAACGTCACGACATCGACCTCGCGGGCCGCCACTGCGGCGACGAGACGTCCCAGACGGCTCTCGTCGGTCGGGCGCACCCACCGGTAGGGCGCGACGGTCAGCACCGAGGCGCCGGCCGAGCGCAGCCGCTCGAGCTGCTCGACATCTTCGTGCCCGTGCAGCTGGACGGCGACTCGGCGGCCGGCCACACCACCCTCGAGGGCCAGCCCGACCGTCGACGCCGTGCGCTCGTCGTCGGCGATGCCGTCGTCGTCGTGACCCGCCGCCCGGACCGCCCCGCGCGCCTTGGGACCACGCACGATGATGCGCGCGCGGTCGAGCGTGCGGGCCAGGTCCTCGCCGAGCCCTGCAGCGTCGGCGGCCTCGATCCACCGCCGGAATCCGTAGGCCGTCGTGACGATGACGACGTCGGGCCGACACTCGATGATCGCGCGCGTGTCGCCGATGAGGATCTCGTCCTCCTCGACGGGCGCGATGCGGACGGCGGGTGCGTGGAGCACCTCGGCCCCGCGGCGCACGAAGGCGTCGATGAGGTCCGCGGAGCGACGGTCGGACGTCACGGCGATCCGGAAGCCCTCGAGCACAGCTCCCGTCGACTCGAGGCGCGTGGCATCGGGATCGGGTCCCGTCAGGTCCGCCGACCACGCCGTATGCGGGTGGCCGCGTCGCGGCGCCGAGGCGGGCGGGGTGGTCGGCTCGCTCACGACGTCACACCCACGGCGAGGCCGGAGGGCGACGCGGCCCCGACACGGCGGTCCCAGACGGCCGACTGCCGGACCACCTCACCGACGATGATGACCGACGGCGAGGATGCACCGGCCCGTGCCGCGAGGTCAGGCAGCGTGGTGAGCGTCCCGACGATGCTGCGCTGGTCCGGGGTGAAGCCGCGCTCCACGATCGCAGCCGGGGTGTCGTGGGCGAGACCGGCGCGCGTCAGGGCCGTCGTCAGCGGCACGAGGTTGTGCATCCCCATGAGGAAGACGACGGTGCCGCCGAGATCCGCGAGCGCCGTGGCCTGGCGTGGCTCCAGCGGCACGTGCCCCGAGACGACCGTGAAGGCGTGGCTGACACCCCGGTGCGTCAGGGGGATCCCGGCGCAGCCCGGCACGCCGACCGCCGACGAGACCCCGGGGACGACCGTGACGGGCAGCCCTGCCTCGACCGCCGCGGCGACCTCCTCGCCACCACGGCCGAAGACGTACGGGTCCCCGCCCTTGAGCCGCACGACGGTGAGCCCGGCCACCGCGTGCTCGACCATGATGCGCTCGATCTCGCCCTGGGGCACGGCGTGGTGCCCGGGACGCTTGCCGACATCGACGATCGCGGCCCCGGGCGCGAGAGCGGCGAGGTCGCCCACCTCGGCGAGGCGGTCGGTCAGCACGACATCGGCGTCAGCGAGGGCGCGCACCCCGGCCAGCGTCATGAGCTCGATCCCCCCGGGACCCGCCCCGACGAGGACGACTTGGCCCCGCGGCGCCTCCCGCGCGGGCTCGGTGACGACAGGGCAGCGCCCCGCGAGGGCCGCGCGTGTCCCAGACCAGGTGGCTGCCGGTCCGACGAGGACCGCCAACCGGGCCATCTCGCAGGCTGCTGTCGTCACGTCACCGGGCGACGCTGCGACCGACACGACCGCGCCGGCCCGCTGGTAGCGGCGCACCGTCTCGGTCGTCAGACCCGGCGGACCCACGACGAGCACGGGCAGCCCCGTGAGGTCGGTCTCGATCAGCACACCGGCCTCCGTCGCAGCTCGCGTTCCACGTCGGGTCCAACGTTAGGAAGGGCGTGTTTCGTCCGCGTTTCCGTCCCGCGATGCCTTGGTAACGACCTGCTCGCCCGGGCGTATGCGTGTCGTGCGCTCGCGTGGGCGCCCTCCGCCGCGGCCTCGGACAGCCCGACACCCCCGCGGGTCCGGCCTGACAGAGTGAGGCCATGACCAGCCCAGCACCCGTGCTCGTGGCGGTGGCCCACGGCACGTCCTCGGCGGCCGGCCGGTCGGCGATCGGAAGCCTCGTCGCCGCCGTGGCGGCGCGGCGTCCGGACCTCACCGTCCGAGCAGCCTTCGTCGACGTGCAGCCACCCGGACCCGGAGCCGTGCTGTCCTCGCTCGAGGCCGCCGCACCCGCCCGGCTCGTGCCGCTGCTCCTCTCGGCCGGCTACCACGTCTACGTCGACCTCACCGGGGCCGCGGCTGCCGTCCCGGGCACCACGGTCGCGCCGGCTCTCGGCCCGGACGACCGCCTCGCGGGCCTGCTCCTGCGTCGCCTCGAGGCCGCCGGCGTGCGCGACGACGACGTCGTGGTCCTCGGCGCTGCCGGGTCCTCGCAGGCGTCGGCCGTGCGCGACTGCGAGCAGGTGGCGGCAGCGCTCGGCCGCCTCATCCGGCGTCCCGTCGTCACGGGCTACCTCTCTGCCGCCGAACCCAAGCTCGCGGATGCTGTTGCGGCCCAGCGCCTTCCGGGACGTCGAGTCGTCGTCGCGACCTATCTGCTCGCACCGGGCTTCTTCGCCGACCTCGCCGCCAGGTCCGGCGCCGACGTCGTGACTCCCCCGCTCCTGCTCCCGCACGAACCCGCTCCGGCTGAGCTCGTCGACGTCGTCGTCGAGCGCTACCTCGGCTGACGAGCCCGGCTGACGAGCGCGGCTGCGGCCACGTCGAGGGTCAGCGGATCGGCAGGCCGAGGTCCTGAGCGGCTGCCGCCGCGACTCCGGCGGGCACGACCGGGCCGAAAGCCAGCGGCTCGAACACGGCTGCCCCGACGGGCGCCCGCCCGATCCAGTGGCCCCAGCCGACCGCGTGGGCTGCGTGCGGCACACCCGGGTTGACGACCGGACGACCGCGGTCGGGGCCCCACCCGACGAGGCCTGCCGCCGACTCGACCCCGGGCCCGACCTGACGTCCCCCGTGCCCCTGCAGAGCCGGCAGCGTCGCCGACCCGTCGC
Organism: Terrabacter sp. 2YAF2; assembly: GCF_052114705.1. Taxonomy (NCBI): domain Bacteria; kingdom Bacillati; phylum Actinomycetota; class Actinomycetes; order Micrococcales; family Intrasporangiaceae; genus Terrabacter; species Terrabacter sp. 2YAF2. Next base: position 55,970 of record NZ_JBFRFG010000002.1, on the reverse strand, counting down.
CCCCGCGGTGCGACCCGCTGCCGACCACCGACGAGCCGCTCGAGCGGTGCTGCAAGTCGGCGTTGTCATGGAGGCGTCGCGACAGCTGGTCGAACTCGGTGCTGATGCGGTGCAGGTCATGCTCGACCCGACGCCAGCGTTCGACGAGGTGCTGCAGGTCCGGCCCCTGCCAGGCCCGTTGCATGGTGGACACCGCCCGCTGACCGTGCGCGCGGACCACGTCGACCTCACGGCCGAACGACGTCATGCGACCAGCCGAGTCGCGCAGCGCGTCGACGTCAGCACCCTTCGAGAACACAGATCTCCCCTTCACCCCTGCAAACCGGACCAATCCTCACCTGACGGGCACGGTCGGTGCAATGGGGAGCGCTCCCCGGACTCCCGGCATACTCGAAAGGTCCCGCCCGCCCCGCGAGGGAAGGTATGCCGCTGAGCCCGCCACGCCGCTACCTGACCCTCGCATCGCCCGCCACCGCCGAGCTCGAGGTGAAGCGGTCGCGGTTCCTCTGCGACGTGGCGCCGGCGTCGTCGGAGGAGGCGGCGCGCGCGTTCGTCGAGCAGGTGAGGTCGGGCACCCGCGACGCCCGGCACCACTGCACGGCCTTCGTGCTCGGGCCGGACGGCGCGACCCAGCGCAGCAACGACGACGGAGAGCCCTCGGGGACCGCGGGCGCGCCGATGCTCGACGTCCTGCGGGGCAGTGGTCTCACCGACGTCGTGGCCGTCGTGACGCGATGGTTCGGCGGAACCCTGCTCGGCACCGGCGGCCTCATCCGGGCCTACGGCGACGCCGTGTCGCAGGCACTCCACGAGGCGACGATGCTGGCTCGCGAGCTGCGAGAAGGTGTCGTCGTCGACGTCGACCACACGTCCGGTCCGCGGGTCGAGCACGCCCTGAGAGGGCTGGCCCACGTCGAGGTGGGCAACGTCGACTACCTGCCGCAGGGCATGCGCCTGTCCGTCACGGCAGCGCCCGATGCCGTCGCGGAGGTGGCGCGCACCGTCGCGACCCTGACCTCCGGGGCCGGTCGGATCGCGCCGGGCCAGCCGGCGTGGGTCGACGCCACGCCCTGACGTGGGCAGTGCCGCCCGATGCGACGAGTCCTGCCCGGACCGCGTGAGAGCATGCCTGCATGGGCTTCCAGATCGCCAACGAGCCGGCCGCTGACCAGGTCCTCGACGAGCACCCGTTCGCCGTCGTCGTCGGGATGATGCTCGACCAGCAGTACGGCATGGAGCACGCCTTCCGCGGCGGCTACAAGGTGCTGAGCCGCTTCGGCACGCTCGATCCCGCAGCGATCGCGGCGGCCGACCCCGACGAGTTCAAGGCGATGGCCAGCACACCCCCGGCGATCCACCGGTTCCCGGGCTCGATGGCGGCGCGCCTGCAGGAGCTCGCCGCCCTCGTCGAGAGCCGCTACGACGGCGACGTGACGCGGCTCTGGACCGAGGCCACCACGGGCAAGGAGCTGCTCCGGCGCGTGCAGGAGCTGCCGGGCTTCGGCAAGCAGAAGGCGCAGATCTTCGTGGCGCTGCTGGCCAAGCAGCTGGGCATCCGCCCCGAGGGCTGGGAGGCGGCAGCGGGCGACTATGCCCTCGACGGCTACCGCTCGGTGGCGGATGTCGTCGACGCGGACTCGTTGCTCAAGGTCCGGGAGTTCAAGCAGGCCAAGAAGGCCGAGGCGAAGGCCAGGCAAGAAGCCTGAGACACAATGCTTTTCGCACGTATGCCGCTGGGCTCGCTTCTCGTGGAAGCGAGCCCAGCGGCATACGTGCTATCAGGCGGCGCCTGACCGAGGTCAGTCGGCGAGGAAACCGAGCAGGTCGGCGCGCGTGAGCACACCGATGGGCTTGCCGTCCTCGACGACGAGGATCGCGTCGGAGTCCTCGAGCTCCTTGCGCGCTGCCGACACGGGTGAACCGGCGCCCACGAGCGGCAGACCCTTCTCCATGTGCTTCTCGACGGAGTCGGCAAGGTGCGCGTGGCCGGCGAAGAGCGCCTCGAGCAGTGCCCGCTCGCTCACGGACCCGGCCACCTCACCCGACATGACGGGCGGCTCGGCCTTGACGACCGGCATCTGCGAGACGCCGTACTCGCGCAGGATCTGCACGGCGTCACGGATCGTCTCGTTGGGGTGCGTGTGCACAAGGGCCGGCATGTCGCCCGACTTGCCGTGCAGGACAGAGCCGACGGTCGCCTCGGTGTGGTCGTTGAGGAAGCCGTAGGAGTGCATCCACTCGTCGTTGAAGATCTTGCTCATGTAGCCGCGGCCGGAGTCGGGCAGCAGGACGACCATGACGGCGTCCTCGGGCAGGTCCTTCGCGGCGCGCAGCGCGGCCACGACGGCCATGCCGCAGGAGCCACCGACGAGCAGGCCCTCCTCGCGGGCGAGGCGCCGGGTCATCTCGAAGGAGTCCGCGTCGCTGACGGCGATGACCTCGTCGACGACCGACGGGTCGTAGGCGCCGGGCCAGAAGTCCTCACCGACACCTTCGACGAGGTACGGGCGACCCGTGCCACCGGAGTAGACGGAGCCCTCGGGGTCGGCGGCGATGATGCGCACGGCGCCGTCGCTGACCTCCTTGAGGTACTTGCCGGTGCCACTGATGGTGCCGCCGGTACCGGCGCCCGCGACGAAGTGGGTGACCCGCCCGTCGGTGTCGCGCCAGATCTCGGGGCCCGTCGTCAGGTAGTGGCTGTTGGGACCCTCGGGGTTGTAGTACTGGTTCGGCTTCCAGGCGCCGTCGATCTCTCGCACGAGGCGGTCGGAGACCGAGTAGTAGGAGTCCGGGTGCTCCGGCTCGACGGCGGTCGGGCACACGACGACCTCGGCGCCGTACGCCTTGAGCACGTCGCGCTTGTCCTGGCTCACCTTGTCGGGGCAGACGAACACGCAGTGGTAGCCGCGGCGCTGGGCCACGAGGGCCAGGCCCACGCCGGTGTTGCCGCTCGTGGGCTCGACGATGGTGCCACCGGGCCCCAGCAGGCCGTCGCGCTCCGCAGCCTCGACCATGCGCAGGGCGATGCGGTCCTTGACCGAACCGCCGGGGTTGAAGTACTCGACCTTCGCCAGCACCGTGCACCTCACCCCCGCGTCCGCGACGACGGAGCCGAGCTTGACCAGGGGCGTGTTGCCGACGAGGTCGGCGACGTTCTCTGCATACTTCACCCGCCCATCCTAGGAGGGCTGTCCCGCCGGTCGAGACACGCGGCCCACGCGGAGTCCCGGCCGCTGCCCGCAAACCGGGCACGGACCGTCGAGTCCGGGCGTTACCGTGGTGGACCTGGTGGAGCACGGCGCAGGAGGGGGGCTTCGGGATGGGGCGTGCACGGCGCGCGCGCAAGATCGCGCAGGCTGCGGCCTACGGCGGCGGAGTGGGCGTCGCGGGCCTCGGCGCCCTCGGCGCCCTCGGCTACGGGATCCTGCGGGTCGAGGCGATGATGGCCCGCAGGATCGTGGGCCAGCCCTTCGAGGGCGCCCCGTCCGACAGCGGCACCTACGGCTCCGGGTCCGGCGTCGCCCTACGGTTCGTCGTGCTCGGCGACTCCACCGGCGTCGGGATGGGGGCGGACCACCCACACCAGACCATCGGCGCGACGATCGCGACGGAGATCGCCGCCTTGAGCCGCCGCCCGGTCGAGCTGACCAACGTCGCGGTCATCGGCGCCGAGTCCCCCGGCCTCGACGAGCAGGTCGAGCGTGCGCTCGCAGCCGTCCCCGAGCCCGACGTGGCCGTCATCCTGATCGGCGCCAACGACGTGACCCACCGCATCGACAGGTCCGTCGCCGTGCGCCACCTCGAGATGGCGGTGCGCAGCCTCCGCGAAGCCGGCGCCGAGGTCGTCGTCGGCACCTGCCCCGACCTCGGGGCCATCGAACCCGTGCCGCAGCCGCTGCGGCTGCTCGCCCGCCGCTGGTCCCGCGACCTCGCAGCCGCACAGACGGTCGCCGTCGTGGAGGCCGGCGGGCGGGCGGTGTCGGTCGGCGACCTGTTGAGCGAGGCGTTCTCGGCCGAGCCGCACGTCATGTTCAGCCAGGACCGCTTCCACCCGAGCCCCGCCGGCTACGCCCGGGTCGCCGCGGCGCTGCTRCCGACCGTGAGCGCCGCCCTCGACCTCTTCGGCGAGCGCAGCACGCCGACCCAGCCGAACGTGCGTCGCGGCGAGAGCGTCGGGCCGCTCGCGGTCGCGGCGACGCGGGCCGTCACCCGGCCCGGCACCGAGGTCGCTCGCGCCGAGGTCGGCGGTCAGTCCCGCGGTGCGCACGGACGCTGGGCGGTCCTGCTGCACCGCATGCGCCCGACCGTTGCATCATCCGGGCTGCCGGAGACCGCCGTCCGGCCTCCCGACGACCACACCGAGGACGCCGTCCTGCACTGACACCGCCCCAGGGAGCACACGACGAAGGGGCCGCCCCGCTCGTGCGGACGGCCCCAACGCGCCGTGCTGGAGGTCAGCCGATCTTCATGATCTGGGCCGCCTCCGGCGCCTTGATGCCGAGATCGGCGTTCCATTTGGAGAAGTCGAGCTGGCCCGGGCTGGACGACGAGCCGGTGAAGCGCACGACCTCGGACTTGTCCTTCGAGACGTAGAGCGCACCCTCCCCCTTGCCCTTCTTGTCGGTGAGGACCCAGCAGTCCACGCCGCCGACGTTCTCGCTCGCGACCTCCTTGGCCAGCTGATCCGGGGTGACCGCGCCGAAGGCCTTCTCGAGGAAGCTCTTGAGGCTGAGGCTCTGGGTCATCGACCCCGCGGACGCCGGGGCCTGGATGAACTTGTCACCGGCCTTCTGGACGGACGCCGGCGCACCCTGCTTCTTCCAGAACGTCTCGTCGCCCTGGATGTAGACACCGTCGCCGACGGAGATGACGCGAGCCTTGCCATCGCCCTCCATCTCGATGGCGATGTCAGCCGTCTTGCCGTCGCTCGTGCCCTTGAAGTCGATCTTGATCGTCTTGCCGCTCTGGTCGACCTGACCGACGAACGCACCCGACTTCGCGGCCAGCGCGTTCGCCTTGGCCTTGGCGAGGATCTCGGACGCCACGGGGGCGCTGGCGGTGGTGGACGAGCTCGCGGCCGGCGTGGACACGCTGGTGCTGCCCGAGCCGCCGGTGGCGGCGGGCGTCTCGGACTTCGAGCACGCGGCAGTGCCGAGGCTGATCGCGATCGCGCCGGACACGGCGAGGACGCGAGTCGTGATGGTCTTCATGGTGGACGAGCCCCCCTGATTGGTCGGATGGCCCGGGGTGAGTGCCCAGACCAGGCTCGGCGCGGCAGCGCCGACGGTCCACCCTAACGGTCGCGTGGGCGAACTCCGGGGTCGTACCCGGTCGGTGGGACCCACCCGCGGCCCGGCAGCCGCGGCGAGACGCACGTCATGGCCGGCGCCCTGTCCAACCGGTGCGAGGACGTCCTACCATCGTGGGGACTGAGCAAGCGCTTAGTCGCCCGTCGCACCGCCGCGCGGGCCGTCGATGCTGCACCAGGAGATCTCCCGTGACCGAAGCCGTCATCGTCTCGACCGCCCGCTCGCCGTTCGGCCGGGCCTTCAAGGGCTCGCTCAAGGAGGTCCGTCCCGACGACCTTGCCGCGAGCGTCATCCAGGCCGCCCTCGACAAGGTGCCCGCGCTCGACAAGCGCCTCGTCGAGGACCTCTACCTCGGCTGCGCCGAGCCCTCCGGCCGCCACGGCTCCAACATGGCCAAGGTCGTCGCCACGCTGCTCGACCTCGACGCGACCCCTGCCGCCACGATCAACCGCTTCTGCGCCTCCTCGGCCCAGACGACGCGGATGGCCTTCCACGCGATCAAGGCCGGCGAGGGCGACATCTTCGTCTCGGCCGGCGTCGAGTGCGTCTCGCAGTACACCGACTGGGCCGGTGCCGGCGGCGCCAAGGAGGACCAGCAGAACGGCCGCTTCGCCGAGGCCCAGGCCCGCACGAAGCGCATCGCCGAGACCAACGAGACGTGGACCGACCCCCGCGAGGACGGCCTGCTCCCCGACATCTACATCGCGATGGGGCAGACGGCCGAGAACGTCGCGACGGCATACGGCATCTCCCGCGAGCGCCAGGACGAGTGGGGCGTCACGTCGCAGAACCGCGCCGAGGCCGCCATCGGCCGCGGCTTCTTCGACTGGGAGATCACACCGGTCACGACGCCCGACGGCACCGTCGTCACCAAGGACGACGGGCCGCGCGCCGGAGTGACGCTCGAGGCCGTGCAGGGCCTGAACCCGGTCTTCCGCCAGCAGGGCACCGTGACGGCCGGCAACTGCTGCCCGCTCAACGACGGCGCCGCTGCGCTCGTCATCATGAGCGACACCAAGGCCAAGGAGCTCGGCCTCACGCCCCTCGCCCGGGTCGTCTCGACCGCGGCGACCGGCCTCTCCCCCGAGATCATGGGCCTCGGGCCGGTGGACGCGACGAACCTCGCGCTGAAGCGCGCCGGGCTCTCGATCGGCGACATCGACCTCTACGAGATCAACGAGGCGTTCGCCGCCCAGGTCATCGGTTCGGCCGACCAGATCGGGATGGACTACGACAAGCTCAACGTCAACGGCGGCGCCATCGCCATCGGCCACCCGTTCGGCGCCACGGGCGCCCGCATCACCGGCACGCTCATCAACGCCCTGCGCGAGCGCGACGGCCAGTTCGGCCTCGAGACGATGTGCGTCGGCGGCGGCCAGGGCATGGCCGTCATCTTCGAGCGCCTCAGCTGACGCCGTCAGCCGACCTGCACCACTCACGCCGAAGGGCCCTTTCCGTCCGGGCCTGTTCGGCTTTTAGTGTTGTTCTGGGGGCAACATCGCCGGGTCTCCCGTGGTCTTGATCGGTCGATCGGTCGCGGGAGAGCCGCTCTTCTTGTCTCAGGGGCTGTCGAGTTCGGCAAACCATCCGGATGACCTATGTCTAATCCCGGCTTCCCACCACCCGGCTGTCGGCGGGGACTAGATGCGCGACTTCGACGAAAGTCCGGGAACACAGAAGAGCTCCTCGTCCCCGGAGGGACGAGGAGCTCTTGGTCTGGTCAGCGATATTCGGGCGGCGGGGCCCCCGATCGTCACTAGACTCGCCGGATCCCGACGAGGTGCCGCAACTCGGGGCTCCGGGCGGCCCTCTCCCGAAGGTCCGGCATTGAGTCGATCGGGGCCCAGTCCTGACGGCCGTCGACGAGCGTGACCAAGGCGCGCAGGTGCCCTCGAAGCGAGACGCTGAACCGAGCTCTGGTGACGTACCAGCCCACGTGTCCGACGGGGATGTAGCGAGGTGAGTCTAAGTCGTAGTCGACGTACGCCTTCTGAGCGGTCTGCCGCCCCTCGCCGGCGTTGCTGTTGGCCATCATGGCCTCCAATCTCGATTGCTGATGCTCTTGTCCGGACTCACCATGACCGCATCCGCCTCCTGGGCAACTTCCGCAGCCAGCGCGGCCGCGGATGCGGGCGACTTCTTCCTCCATGCTGCCCAACAAGGGGGCGCCCCCCAGCAGAAGCTGGGAGGCGCCCTCCGGTGGTACCGATTTGCCCCCGGTACCCCCACTAAAAGCCGAACAGGCCGTCCGGGAGGGGCCCTTCGGCGTGCAGGCCGGCGGCACGACACCTCGCCGACTGGCGGGTTGTTGCGGCCCAGGGCGCGCTGCGACCGCGAGAAGCCGCCACGTGGCGCCGTGTGGCGCTGCCCCCGGTGGGCTCAGAGAAGCCTGCGTATGCCGGCCAGGGCGTTCGCGACCACCGCGGGATCGGCGTCCGGCTCGGTCACGAACAGGTCGTGCACCATCACCGCCAGCTGGTCCATGACCGCGGCGGGCCCGAGGTCGGGCACCGGTTGCGGCGCGACGCCCCGGGCCCGCGCCACGCAGTCGGCGAGCGACTGGACGACGGCCCGGACGGACGGCATACGCGAAAGCGCGTGGTCGAGCGGCAGCTGGTGCCACCGCTCGACCACGCGCCGGAGCTCGTCGGACACCTCCTGCGGGGTCGGCGAACCCGCGCGCGAAGGTGTCATCGGGCTGTCAGTCGCGCAGGCGCGCGAAGAGACGGACGAACTCGATGTAGAGCCAGACGATCGAGACGATGAGCCCGTGGGCGAGCAGCCAGGAGTACTTCTTCGGCGCACCCACCCGGACGGCGTTGTCGATCGTGTCGAAGTCGATGGCCAGGGAGTACGACGCGAGGCCGACGCCGAGGACCGACAGGATGAGGCCGAGGCTGCCACTGCCGCCGAAGCCCCAGCCGCTGATGACGCCGGTCATGAGCAGGACGACCTGGAGCAGCGAGAAGAGGCCGTAGCCGACGATCGCGAAGAAGAACATCCGCCGGGTCTTGTCGTTGACCTTGACGAAGCCCGTCGCGTAGCCGACGTACATCGCGACGAAGACGCAGAGCGTGGCGAGGACCGCCATCTGCACGACGCCGGCATACCTCGGGATCGACGCGACGTACTGGCTGAAGGCGCCGAGGAAGGCGCCCTGCAGCACGGCGTAGACCATGAGCAGCGGCACCGAGACCTTCTTCATGAAGGCGATGGCGAAGCCGAGGATCAGCGTGCCGAACATGCCACCGAGCCAGAACGGCAGCGTCATGTCGGAGTTGGCCTTGGTCCAGAACCACGAGACGGCGGCGACGGCGACCGTGACGACGAACAGCGTGAGGCTCTTGACGACGACGTCGTCGACCGTGACGCGGCCGGTGTCGACCGGACCGGCCGGAGGCTGCGAGTAGAGCTCGTTCAGCTGCTGCGCGGTCATCGCGTCCTGGGTCGCGTAGCCGGTCGTTGCGGCCTGCGTGCCCTGCTGCGCCGGCTGCTGCGGACTGCCTTGGGGCGCACCGAAACCGGCGTAGCGCTCCTTCTCGATCTGCTTGTTGAGCCGGTCGAAGACCGGGTTTCCACCTGCCATGTGAGTGCGCTCCTCGAAGCACTGGGTGCCACGACCCGCGAATGGGCGTGGCGACTGTCCCCAAGGGTAAGCGAACGCACCCCGGCGAAAGGTTCCCGCGCGCGAGACCGGGCCGAGCCGACGGCATACTGGGGCCTGCGCCCCCGTGGCCCAACTGGCAGAGGCAGGCGACTTAAAATCGCCAACGGTGAGGGTTCGAGTCCCTCCGGGGGTACGTCACGTATGTCGGTTGTGCGGGCGTTGTGCGGGCACGGTTCGGTAACGGCCCGCCCACGCCTTGGCGTGGCACGGCATGCATTCAGCCTCTCCACCTAGACTGACCTGCGAGAACGAGGTCCAGGGGCCCATCGTCGGCGCTCCTCCGGGGAGTGTGTCGCGCTCCCGAGTGCGACCCCTCAACCACATGAAGGAGCAGCGGGTGCTGGAGCAGCGTGTCGCGGGGGCGACGACGACGGCTCCGACGCGCACGGCCTGGTCGGTCGACCCGCGCGTCGCGGCCTACGGTGAGCAGTTCGCCGCCGCCCTGCGTCGCAGCTGGGCCGACCCGATGGTCCGTCGGGGCACGCTCGGCACCTCGCTCGTGGCCGCGGGCTCGATCAGCCCGGCGTTCCTGCCTGCCGACACCTTCGAGCTGCCGGCCTCGCCGCTCATCGAGCGCTTCGGCCTCGAGTGGCTCGGCACCGGCGCCGGCCGAATCCTGACCACCATCCTGCTCGCGGTCGGCATGGCCCTGCTCGTCGACGCGTGGCTGCGGATGCGACCGGTCCACGGGCGCAAGGCGCCGTCCCTCGCGTGGCTGCTGTGGAGCCTGCCGATCATGCTCGCGCCGCCGCTCTTCAGCCGCGACGCCTACAGCTACGCCGCGCAGGGCCAGATCGTGCTGCGTGGGATGGATCCGTATGCCGTCGGCCCGTTCTGGGTGGCGGGGCCCTTCGCCGACCAGGTCGACCCGATGTGGGTGCAGACCCCGGCGCCGTACGGCCCGCTGGCCCTGCAGGTCCAGCACCTCGTCGTCAGCGTCTTCCCCGAGAACGCCTACGTGTCGGCCGTCGCCATGCGCGTGCCCGCACTGCTCGCGGTCGGGCTGCTCGCCTACGCCCTCCCCCGTCTCGCCGAGCGCTACGGCGTCAGCGGCCGGCACGCGCTCTGGCTCGGCGTGCTCAACCCGCTCGTCATGATGCACTTCATCGGGGGTGCCCACGGCGACGCCGTCATGGTCGCTCTCGTCACCCTGGCGCTGCTGCTCGCCAGCCGGGGCCAGCTCGTCGTCGCGTCGATGACGATCGCGGCCGCCGCCGCCTACAAGCAGACGGCCGTCCTCGCCCTCATCGGCGTCGTCGGCATGGCGCTGCAGGCCCAGAGCGACCTCGAGCCCGGCGCCCGCGCCCGCCTGCGGGCCATGGTCCGACACGGCCTCGTCTACGGCGGCATCACCGCGGCGACCTTCACCGCCATCACCGCCGTGTCGGGCCTCGGCTGGGGCTGGATCCCCAACCTCTCCGTCCCCGTCTCGCTGCGCTCGCTGCTCTCGCCGCCGACCTTCCTCGGGAGCGCTGTCGAGTGGCTCATGCGCGTCGGTGGCATGCCCCAGAGCTCGTGGTCCCTGCCCGTGCCGATCGCCCAGACGATCGGCCTGGTCGCCGGTCTGGCGGGGATCGCTTGGATCACCTGGCGGTTCGCGCCGCGCAACCCGGTGCTCGCGACGGCGGGTGCCCTGCTCGTGCTCTGCGCGTCGGGCCCCGTCATCCACCCGTGGTACCTCCTGTGGGGCGGCCTGCTGCTCGCCGCCGTGCGCCTGTCGGCGAAGCACGTGCGCGCCGTCGTCTTCGTGACGCTCTTCTTCGTCACCTACGGCGTCGTCGACGCGACGGTCTCCAACGGCACCTGGGCGCTGGGCGTCTCGGCAGCCCTGTGGATGGCCGCGCGGCTGCGCGCCAACCGCCGGCGCCTGCACGAGCAGTCCGACGAGCCCGTGCTCGCCGCCATCCTGCCGGGCCGCTGACGGGGTCGGTCAGCCACGTCGTGCTGCGCTGAGCGCGATGCCGTCCAGGATGTCGTGCTCGGAGGTGACGACCTGGGTGACGCCGGCGCGGTCGACGACCCGCTCGACGATCCGCCGCCACACCAGGGCACCGGCCCCGATGACGTCGACGCGGCCCGGGTGCATGTAGGGCAGCTCGGCGCGCTGCGCGCGGGGCATGCCGAGCAGCTCGTCGCAGGCGACGACCATGTCAGCGGGTGCGGAGTGCGCGAGGTGGACCCGTTCGGGGTCGTATGCCGGCAGGCGCAGCAGGTGCGCCGTGATCGTCGTGACGCTGCCGGCCAGGCCCACGAGCGTTGCGACACCCTCGAGTGGCACGACCGACTCGGCGACGTCGAGCGCCGCGTCGATGTCGCGGATGGCAGCCCCGATCTCGCCGTCGGTCGGCGGGTCGCCGACGAGGTGGCGCTCGGTCATGCGCACGCACCCGATGTCGACCGAGCGGGCGGCCTCGACGTCCTGGGTGCCACGGACCAGCTCGGTCGAGCCGCCGCCCAGGTCGACGACGAGGTAGGGGCCCGAAATGCCCTGGGCGGCAAGCCCACCGGTGGCGCCGGCAAACGAGAGGGCAGCCTCCTCATCACCCGTGACGACCTCCGGCGACACCTCGGAGCCGAAGTGCTCGGTGAAGGCCGTGTGCACGCCCTCGATGAAGTCCGAGGCGTTGCGCGCGTCGCGTGAGGCGGACGTCGCGACGAAGCGCACGCGGGCGACGCCCAGGTCACGGCAGACGGCGGCATACTCCCGCGTCACGGCGAGCGTGCGCTCCATGGACTCGGGCGCGATGACACCGGTGCGGTCGACCCCGTGGCCGAGCCGGACGATCTCCATGCGGCGAAGGACGTCCGTGAGCGCCCCGGTGCCGGGGTCGATGTCGGCGACGAGCAAGCGGATCGAGTTGGTACCGCAGTCGATCGCGCCGACACGAAGAGTCTCGGTGCTGGTCGGGTCACTCATGGGTCGCCTCCCCGGCGGAGGTGGAGGCTGCGGCGTCCTCGGCCGCGTGCACGGCCGCGCACGACGTCGGCCGCCACCACTCGTCGAGCATCGCGAGCGCCTCGTCGCCGAGCGGGTTGACGCCCGGACCAGCGGCCAAGGAGTGACCGACGAGGACATGGAGGCACTTGACGCGGGTCGGCATGCCGCCCGCGGAGATCCCGTCGATCTCGGGCACGTCGCCGAGCTCGGCACGCTGCGCCAGGTAGTGCTCGTGCGCCTTCGCATACGCTGCCGCGAGCTCCTCGTCGTGGGCCAGGCGCTCGGTCATCTCCTTCATGACGCCGGCCGTCTCGAGGGTGCTCACCGCGCCCGTGAGGCGGGGGCACGTGGCGTAGTACGTCGTCGGGAAGGGCGTGCCGTCGGGCAGCCGGGGCTCGGTGCGCAGCACGTCGGGCTCGCCGCACGGGCAGCGGTGCGCCACGCCGGCCACCCCGCGGGGGCGCCGCCCGAGCTGGCGCTCGACGGCGTCGAGGTCGGAGGTCTCGACGGGCGGCGGGGACGGAGGTGCGGAGTCGCTCACGCGAGGCTCCCTTTCGGTCTCGGGGCTGGCCGCGGTCACTTGCTGCGCGTGACCCCGGCCGTCGGTCGGTCGGCGATCTGGACCGACTGCCACACCTTGCCGTACCACGGCGACGCCGCGTTGGCCAGGGGTGCGGCCACGACGGGCCGCGGAGCGACAGGAGCGCTGGCGTGGTCGGCCGCGGGGTCGATGACGGTGTAGGCGCGGTCGCCGACGCGGACGAACTTCAGCCGTTCACGGGCCTGGACCTCGATGAAGGCGGGGTCCTTCCACAGCGCGGCCTGCCGCTCGAGCTGCTGGACGCTCTGGCGCTGCTCGGCGACCTTGTCCTGCATGGCCGCCGCGTCGCCCCGTTGCTGCACGAGTGAGCGCAGCGTGGGCACGATGGTCACGGCGAGCATCACGAGGATGCCGAGGAGGATGGCTCCGCGCACCCAGGCCGTCGAGGCCGAGGGCGGGGCGCTCTGCGGGGTTCGCGGTCGCGCGGCGAGAGCCGGCCGCTCCTTGCCGGCGCCCGGGCGGCTCGCCCGTGACGCGCCCGGACGTGACTGACCGGGACGGGTCGCGGACGAGCGGCCCGCTCCCGAGCGGCCGGTCGCCGTGCCGGAGGACCCACCGGACGCGGTGCCCGAGGACCTGCCTGAAGACGTGCGGGGAGCCGGACGGGCTGCGGCCGGCCGCGCCCCACCGCCCGGACGGCCCGTCGACGACGGGCGGCCCGGACGGGACGGCGTGCGGTCGGCCATCGGCGTCAGCCCTGGGCGCCGAAGCGGCTCGCGTCGAAGCGCGGGAACGCGCCGGTGCCGGCGTAGACCGCTGCGTCGTCGAGCTCCTCCTCGATGCGGAGCAGCTGGTTGTACTTCGCGACGCGCTCGGACCGGGCCGGGGCGCCCGTCTTGATCTGGCCACAGTTGGTGGCCACGGCCAGGTCGGCGATCGTGACGTCCTCGGTCTCGCCCGAGCGGTGGCTCATCATGCAGCGGTAGCCGTTGCTCTGCGCGAGCGTCACGGCGTCGAGCGTCTCGGTGAGCGTGCCGATCTGGTTGACCTTGACGAGCAACGCGTTGGCGGTGCCGGTCGAGATGCCGCGGCCGAGGCGCTCGGGGTTGGTGACGAAGAGGTCGTCGCCGACGATCTGGACCTTGCTGCCGAGCAGCTCGGTCATGGACTGCCAGCCGTCCCAGTCCTCCTCGTTGAGAGGGTCCTCGATGGAGACGAGCGGGTAGGCCTCGACGAGCTCGGCGTAGTAGGCGACCATCTCGTCAGCCGACCTGCTGGCCCCCTCGAAGGCGTAGGAGCCGTCCTCGAAGAACTCGGACGCGGCGACGTCGAGCGCGAGGGCGATGTCGCGGCCGGGCTCGTAGCCGGCGGCCTTGATCGCCTCGAGGATGAGGTCGAGCGCGGCGCGGTTGGACTCGAGGTTCGGGGCGAAGCCGCCCTCGTCGCCGAGCCCGGTGGCGAGGCCGCGCTCGCTGAGGACCTTCTTGAGCGCGTGGTAGACCTCGGCGCCCCAGCGGACCGCCTCGCGGAAGGTCGGAGCGCCGATCGGCGCGATCATGAACTCCTGGATGTCGACGTTCGAGTCGGCGTGCGACCCGCCGTTGAGGATGTTCATCATCGGGACCGGGAGCACGTGCGCGTTGGGGCCACCGACGTAGCGGAAGAGCGGCAGACCGGCCGACTCGGCGGCGGCATGAGCGACGGCGAGCGAGACGCCGAGGATCGCGTTGGCGCCGAGGTTCTCCTTGTTGGAGGAGCCGTCGAGCGCCATCATCTCGGCGTCGATGAGCCGCTGCTCGCTGGCGTCGAAACCGACGAGGCGCGGGTTGATCTCCTCGATGACGGCGTCAACCGCCTGCTCGACACCCTTGCCCAGGTAGCGGCCCTTGTCCCCGTCGCGACGCTCGGACGCCTCGAAGGCGCCGGTCGAGGCGCCGGACGGGACGGCCGCGCGAGCGAACGTGCCGTCGTCGAGACGGATCTCGACCTCGACGGTCGGGTTGCCGCGCGAGTCCAGGATCTCGCGGGCGCCAATCTCCTCAATGCTGGCCACTGACAACTCCTGTGCAGGTCGCGCTCGGACACCCACCGCCGGATCGCGCGGGTGCGTGCATCGCACCAAAGCGTAGTCGGTGGCCACCCCGTCGGCCCTCAGCGACCCGGCCCGGTGGCCCATCCCGGGACGCGGGCCGACCGGCGCCGCAAAATGGGTCAGACATTACGGGTTATACGCGTTCATTCACACCCAACCTGAGAAAAGACTTACCGGTTCTTGACCTTGGCGTGACCGAACCCGACATACTCCGAAGTGTCACCGGGGGGTGGCTGGTTTCATTGGGGAGTTACGACGCCAGCGGGGGGTTGGTGCTGTCATGGGGCAAGCCGTGCAACAGCCAGGAGCTATTCTCCTGGACCTGAACGCGAGAGTGGATGCACGCAGGACGACGGAGCGGCTGCGGGGGCAACGGCTGCTCCAGCTGGGGATCGCGACCGGTGACCTCGTCATCATCGTGGGAGCGACGCTGCTGGCCTCCGTCCGGCGCGTCGACACGCCGGTGCTGCTGCCGGTGGCGAACGACGTCAACACGGTCGCACTGTCCGTGGGGCCGGCCATCATCGTCGCCTGGATGCTGGCCAACGTGGCGCGAGGGTCCTACACCAAGGCCCATATCGGGGTCGGCACCGTCGAGTACGCCCGGGTGCTCGGCGCTGCGGGACTCACGGCCGGCGCCATCGGGATCTCCAGCTACCTGACGAAGTTCGAGCTCTCCCGGGTCTTCTTCGTCCTGCTGTTCCTCGTCGGCGTGCCGGTGCTGCTGCTGTGGCGGTGGACGGCCCGCAGGATCGTCCACCGTCTGCACCGCCGCGGGCGCCTGCTGACGAAGGTGATCATCTCCGGGTCCGAGAGCCGGATCGACGAGGTCGCGAGCGTCCTGCGCCGCGAGAAGTGGCTGGGCTTCCAGATCATCGGCGCCCTGGTGCCGTCGACGCGGCCGGTCGAGCAGACGCCGGGCGGGGTGCCGGTCATCGGCTTCACGAACGAGACCGCCTCCAACGCCCTCGCCTCCGAGGCCGACCTCGTGCTCTTCTCCGAAGGCGCCTTCCCGTCGGCGGTCGACTTCCGCCGGATCGCCTGGGACCTCGAGGGTCACGACGTGCAGATGGCGGTCGTCCCGAGCCTCAGCGACATCTCGTCAGGGCGGATGGCCATGCGCCCCGTCGGTGGTCTGCCGCTCGTGCACGTCGAACCGCCGCAGAGTCTCGCGGCCTCCCGCGGCCTGAAGCGCGCCTTCGACCTGGTGGGCGCCACCGTCGCACTGCTCCTCGCGTCGCCGGTCATGCTGACCTTCGCGCTGCTGACCAAGCTGCAGGACGGCGGCCCGGTGCTCTTCCGCCAGACCCGTGTCGGCCGCGACGGTCAGCTCTTCGAGTGCCTCAAGTTCCGCAGCATGGTCGTCGATGCGGAGGCCCGCCTGTCGGGCGTCAGCCACCTCAACAAGAACGCCGAGGGCGTCCTCTTCAAGGCTGAGCACGACCCGCGGATCACGCGAATCGGAGCCGTCATGCGCCGGTTCTCCATCGACGAGCTTCCGCAGCTGATCAACGTCATCAACGGCGACATGAGCCTCGTCGGGCCGAGGCCGGCCCTGCCGGCCGAGGTCCGCCGCTACGAGACCGACGTCCAGCGCCGGCTCCACGTGCGGCCCGGGCTGACGGGCCTCTGGCAGGTCTCGGGTCGGAGCGACCTCTCGTGGCAGGACACCGTCCGCCTCGACCTCTACTACGTCGACAACTGGTCGATCGTCCAGGATCTCGCGATCCTGGCTCGCACGGTCCATGCCGTCTTCGCCTCACACGGAGCATACTGAGAGTGGACCCCATGAACGGCGGGGGCGCGGGTACCTCAGCCCGTGCATCCGCCCGCGGGCCCGGCGCTCCCGGCACCCCCCCTGCCGAGTTGCGCCGGGCTCGCCCCTTCGGCCTCACGCCGGGCCGAAGGGGCGGATGCGCGCCAGAGTGACACGAGTGACGCGAGTGACGCGAGACTGAGCCACGGCTCAGGAGGCCGGGTGGTCCTCGACTCCATCGGTCGCGGCTGAACGCTGCTCCAGCTCCCGCAGGGTCTCACGCAGTGCGGCTTCCGCGTCGACGCCCTCGGCCCGGGCACGACGGACGAGGTCCAGCAGCTGGGCGCCGACGTCCCCTGCCGCGACGGCCGCGTCGACGAGGTCGTCCCGGCCGGTCCGGTGCAGCCGCGACACGAACTTCTCGGCCCGGGCGAGGGCCGGGAGGGAGCTCGGCACACCCTCGAGGGGGTGCGTCCGGTGCTGCTTCTCGGCGGCCTTGATGGCCTCCCAGTTGGCCTCGACAGCATCAGCGGTGGCCGCCTCGACCTCCGCGAAGACATGGGGATGACGCCGGACGAGCTTGTCGACGAGGCCGCCGGCCACGTCGTCGATGTCGAACGGCTCGGTCGCGTGCTCCTCGGCCACGCGGGCCTGGAAGGCGATCTGCAGGAGCAGGTCGCCCAGCTCCTCCTGCATGTGCATGGGATCGCCGCTCTCGATGGCCTCGATCGCCTCGTGGGCCTCCTCGAGCAGGTAGGGGACGAGTGAGGCGTGCGTCTGTTTCGCGTCCCACGGGCAGCCGCCCGGCGAACGGAGCCGGTCCATGACGGCGACGACGTCGAGCAGGCGCGCACCGGGGACGTCGAAGGAGCCGATGAGCAGCTCGACGTCGGGAGGTTCGGGAAGTCGCGTCACCTCGACGGCGATGGCGTCGCTGAGGCCGGGGTCGCCATCGGAGGAGCCGACCCACACCACGTCGCCGACCTCGGAGGCCGCCACGAGGTCACGCGCCAGGTCGGCCGGGTGGGCAGGCTCGCGGGGCAGCACCTCGACGCCGGCCTCGACCAGCGCGGCGACCTGCGGCTCGTCGGGACGTCCCCACACGGCATACGCCTGCTCGAGGCTCGACCACGCCTCGCGGGTGAGGAGCCCCGGCGCGATGCGGGGGGTCGTGACGAGCAGGACGACGCGGGCAGTCACGGCGGCGAAGGTGGCAGGGCTACTGCGCGGCGGACGGCGTGGCGGGAGCAGGGTTGGCAGCGGGCTTGACCCAGTTGGGCGTCTGCTGACCGATCGTGAAGTAGACCGGTCCCTGGTCGGACTTCACGACCGAGCCGTACTTGGGGTTGACCGTGATGTCGGCCTTCTGGAGGTCGGCGCGATAGGCGGCGACGTCGGCCGGCGTCATCTTCTGCGACTGGATGAGGGCGACCGCCGCGACGAACTCCTTCGTCGTGTCGGTGGCGCCGGGGATCGAGGAGATGACGGAGGCGTAGGTCGCGTCGGGCTTCCAGCTGCCGGAGGTCGCGACGGCGTCCTTGAGCAGCGGCGCCGCGACGAGGGCCGTCACGACGATGTTCTCGGCGAAGTCGAGCTTGGCGGCCTTGAGCTGGTCGAACGTCTCGCGCACGTCGGACTCGTGGATGACCTTGCCGTTGACGACGGCGGCAGCCTGCTGGCGCGTCTCGAAACCGCACCCGCCGAGCAGCGACACGGCACCGAGCGTGGCGACGCCGACCACGGCCGCACGCTTCGCGGATTGAGCAGACCAAGCCTTCACGAATTTCCTCCTCTGGCGGATGCGTCTGACATCCTACGGTGCTCCCACGCCGGACCTGGTCGCACCCGACGATGCGGACGACGCCGACGATGCGGCCGCGATGTCGTCGAGCAGGACGGCCTGGATCAGCTGCCGCGCCCACGTGAGCACCTCGACGTCGCGCAGTGGCTTGCCACCGACGCGCGCCGTCATCGGGACGGGAACGAGGATGGTGCCGAGCGCCTCCTTGACGAGCGTGCCCGGATACAGGCGCATGAGGCGCAGCTGCTGGCTCTCGCGCAGCTCCTTGACCGGGCCGAAGCGCACGACCTTGCCCTGGACGCCGATGTCGCCGATGCGCGCGGCGCGGGCCACGACACGCAGTCGCGCGACCTCGAGGAGGTTCTGCACCGGCTTGGGCGGCGCCCCGTAGCGGTCGCGAAGCTCGGCCTCGATCTCGTCGACGGCCTCGAACGTCTCGACGGTCGCGAGCTTCTTGTACGCCTCGAGACGCAGCCGCTCTCCCGGCACGTAGTCGTGCGGGAGGTGGGCATCGACCGGCAGCTCGATCTTGATCTCGGCGGGCACGTCGACGGCGTCGCCGCGGAAGTCGGCAACGGCCTCGCCGATGAGGCGGACGTAGAGGTCGAAGCCCACGCCCTGGATGTGACCGGACTGTTCGCCGCCGAGCAGGTTGCCCGCGCCGCGGATCTCGAGGTCCTTCATGGCGACGGCCATGCCGGAGCCGAGGTCGGTGTTGCTCGCGATGGTGCGCAGGCGGTCGTGCGCCGTCTCGGTCATCGGCTTCTCGGGCGGGTAGAGGAAGTAGGCGTAGGCGCGCTCGCGTCCACGGCCCACGCGACCACGCAGCTGGTGCAGCTGTGACAGACCGAGCATGTCGGAGCGTTCGACGATGAGCGTGTTGGCGTTGGAGATGTCGAGCCCGGTCTCGACGATCGTCGTGCAGACGAGGACGTCGAACCGCTTCTCCCAGAAGTCCTCGACGACCTGCTCGAGGCGGTGCTCCCCCATCTGGCCGTGCGCCGTCGCGATGCGCGCCTCGGGGACGAGCTCGCGCAGTCGAGCAGCCGCCTTCTCGATGCTGCTCACCTTGTTGTGCACGAAGAAAACCTGACCCTCGCGCAGCAGCTCCCGACGCACCGCGGCGGTGATCTGCTTCTCGTCGTAGGCGCCGACGAAGGTGAGGACCGGGTGACGCTCCTCGGGCGGCGTTGCGAGAGTAGACATCTCACGGATGCCGGTGACAGCCATCTCGAGGGTGCGCGGGATCGGCGTGGCCGACATCGACAGCACGTCGACGGCTGTGCGCATCGTCTTGAGCAGCTCCTTGTGCTCGACGCCGAAGCGCTGCTCCTCGTCGATGATGACGAGCCCAAGGTCCTTGAAGCGCGCATCCTTGGCGAGCAGCCGGTGCGTACCGATGACGAGGTCGATGCTGCCGTCGGCCATGCCGGCCATGACCTCCTTGGCCTCCTTGTCGCTCTGGAAGCGCGACAGCGAGGCGACCTTGACCGGGAACTGCGCGTAACGCTCGGCGAAGGTCTGCTGGTGCTGGCTGACGAGCAGCGTGGTCGGCACCAGGACCGCGACCTGCTTGCCGTCCTGGATCGCCTTGAACGCCGCACGCACGGCGATCTCGGTCTTGCCGTAGCCGACGTCCCCGCAGATGAGCCGGTCCATCGGCACCTGCTTCTCCATGTCGGCCTTGACCTCGTCGATGCTGACCAGCTGGTCGGGCGTCTCGATGTAGGCGAAGGCGTCCTCGAGCTCGCGCTGCCACGGGGTGTCCGGCGCGAACGCATGACCCTTCGTGGCCTGGCGGGCGCTGTAGAGGCGGATGAGGTCGGCCGCGATCTGCTTGACGTAGCGCTTGGCCCGCGACTTGGTCTTGGTCCAGTCGGAGCCACCCATCTTGTTGAGGGTGGGCTCCTCGCCGCCGACGTACTTCGTCACCTGGTCGAGCTGGTCGGTGGGGACGAAGAGGCGGTCGCCCGGCTGGCCGCGCTTGCTCGGGGCGTACTCGATGACGAGATACTCGCGGGTGGCTCCGGCGACGGTGCGCTGCATCATCTCGACGAATCGGCCGACGCCGTGCTGCTCGTGGACGACGTGGTCCCCCGGCCGCAGCTGCAGCGGGTCGACCTGGTTGCGCCGGCGTGACGGCATACGCCGCATGTCCTTCGTCGACGTCGAGCTGCCGACCTGACCCGTGAGGTCGGTCTCGGTGAGCACCTCGAGGCGTGCGGCCTCGTCGACGAATCCCCTTCCGAGAGAAGCGGTCGCGATGAGGGCTCGGCCGCTCGGGACCGTGTCGGCGAGCCGGTCGACGGGCACCTCGTGGTCGCGCAGCACCTCCTCGACGCGCTTGGCGAGACCTGGCCCCTCGGTGACGACGGCGACCCGCCACCCGTCGCCGGTGCGCTCCCTGAGGTGGGCGACCGCCCGGTCCGTGTCTCCACGGAACGCCTCGGGGTCGACGGTCCCGAGGGAGAGCCGGACGTCGACGTCGTCATCCTCGATGACGAGCTCGGCGTCCGAGCTGAACGGGGTCAGCGTCCACCACGGACGTCCGGACGCAACGGCGTGCGCGCGCACCTGGGCGAGCGTCCAGTAGGAGGCCGAACCGAGGACCGACTCGAGGTCGACGGGCACGTTGTTGCCGGCGGCTGCGTTGGCCCAGCTGGCCTGGAGGAACTCGTCGCTCGTGAGGACGAGGTCGTGGGCGCGGGTGCGGATGCGTTCGGCGTCGGCCAGCACGATGATCGACTCGGTGGGCAGCACGTCGAGCACGGACTCCATGCCGTCGACGAGCGCGGGCGCCAGCGACTCCATGCCCTCGACCGCGATCCCCTCGGCGACCTTGGTCAGCATGTCGGCGACGCCGGGCAGCTGCGTGGCCAGCTCGGCCGCTCGCGCCCGTACCTCGTCGGTCAGCAGGACCTCGCGGCACGGCGGGGCCCAGAGACCGTGCTCGGCGACCTCGAGGCTGCGCTGGTCGGCGACCTTGAACCACCGCACCTCCTCGACGGTGTCGCCCCAGAACTCGATGCGGACGGGGTGCTCCTCGGTCGGCGGGAAGACGTCGAGGATCCCGCCGCGCACGGCGAACTCACCGCGACGCTCGACGAGGTCGGTGCGCGTGTAGGCCGCGGCGGCGAGCGCCTCGACCACGTCGGAGAGCGGCTGCTCGTCGCCGGGACGCAGCGCCACCGGCACGAGGTCACCCAGACCCTTCGTGATCGGCTGGAGGACCGCACGGACCGGCGCGACGACGACCGACAGGGGGCCGTATGCCGTGTCGTCGGGGTCGGGGTGCGCGATCCGCCGCAGGACGGCCAGTCGCCGGCCGACCGTGTCGCTGCGGGGCGAGAGGCGCTCGTGCGGAAGGGTCTCCCAGCTCGGGAAGACGGCAACGGCGTCGCGCGGCAGGAAGGCCTCGAGGGCCGCGGCCAGGTCGTCGGCCTCACGTGTCGTTGCCGTCACGACCACGACCGGCCCGGCGTCGCCGGCGGCGCGCGCCAGGGCCGCGACGAGGAACGGACGGCTGCCGTCGCTCCCCGACACGTCGACGAGCTGGGCCCGCCCCACCTGCTCGAGCACCCGGCGGGCGGTGGGCTCTGCCTGCCAGGCGTCGAGGAGCCCGGACAGGCGAGCCGGGGTTCGGGTGGTGGTTGTGCTCATGAGCAGACGTCCCAACATTTCAGACGGCGATCGACAGGTCCCCCGACGCGCAGGCAGCATGACGGACCCACGTCGATCGGACACGGGGTGCCCCACCAGAGTAATCGCGCCGCGAGCACAGCTTCACCGCGCCGGCACGGTCACGCCGTACCCCGTCAGATCGCTGCCGTCAGCCCCAGCGGGGTGCGGTGCTGGGAGAAACCGGACAGGTCGGCCCAGTCGTAGCCGAAGGCGGCTATGTCCTCGGCGTGGCGAGACCCGATGATGCGACGCTGCCATGCGCCCGGCCGCCACCAGCCCTCGTACGACGCCCACCGTTCCGCATAGGAGTCGCTGTGACTCCTGCTGAGCTTCGAGGAGTCGATCGGCTGACTCAGGCCGAGGAACGACTGCACGCGCTTCAGCTCCTCGTCCGGGCTCTGGATCAGGCGTTCGTAGTGCACCACGAGCAGCCGGTCGAGGTGTGGTGCGTCGGCCGCCAGGATCGTGTGAGCCGCTAGCCAGTGCTCCACCATCTGGTTGAGCGACTGGAACTTGCGAGGGTTGGTGGACGTGATGCGTCGCCACTTCTTGTTGGACAGGGCGACCGCCACCGGATGCCGGACCACGACGATGAGTGCCGACCCGGGGAACTGCGCCTGGAGGAAGCGGCCCATGATGATGTTCGGCGGGGACTTCTCCACGAGGAACGTCCGGCTGGTGTCCCAGAAGGGGACCCAGCTGTCGAGCATCGCCTGCGCATTCGCCGGCGACGTCAGCGGTGACGCCTCAGTGAGGTGCGCCTCCGGTCGGTGGGCGAACCGGCCGGACCCGCCGTAGACCTTCGCCTTGGGGTAGACCCGCTGGAGGTGTTGTCCTTCGTCCTCGCGGACCCCGGTGTTGACGAGTCCACTGATCTCCGGGTTTCCGTCCAGGATCTTGGCGAAGGGCGTCGTGCCGCTGCGGTGCAGTCCGCCGACGAACACGAGTCGCTTCGGGTCGGGATCGAGGCTCATAGCGTGCTCAACAATTCGGAGACCGTTCGGTTGGAGGCGATCTGGACCGGTACCGCACCGACCTTGGCCGACCCGGTGGCCCCCGAGCCACCCTGGGCGGCAACCGGCTTGACGACCTCACCAGGACCGAGCTTGATCATGACGTCGCCGGCCGGGCTCCAGGCGAACACCTGTGTCTTGCCGTCCTTCTCGAGGGCCACCCCGCTGAGGCCCTTCCCCGAGACTGCGGTCGCCGTCGCGCCGGCCGCGGCCTGGGCCATTGCCGTGAAGGCGGTGCCGGTCAGACGCGTTGAACCATCCGGGTTGAGCAGGCCGTAGCGCGGTTCGTTGCTGTTGCGTCCGACCGGGTTCATCACGAGCGGGAGCCACAGCACGCGCCGAACCCCGCCGGCGAGCAGGAGGGACACGGTCTTGACCATCTCCTGCGCGCGCTGCTCGTCGGTGAGGGTTCCGTCCTTGAGGAACTGGCCGACCTCCCACGCCTCTATCGGCATGCCGGCTGGAGTCGTGGCCTTGAGGTAGTCGACGAAGGCAGGGGCGGCTTGCCAGCTCTCGTAGAAGTGCACCTGCCTGATGTCGACCACCTTGTCCTTCTGGAGCTTCTCGGCGAGCGCGAGGTACTCGAGGTTGCGCGCCGCCTGGGGAGCGGCGAGAGCCGCAGAGAGACTCGCCCCGTCCGTGACGGACTGGAGCTGTTCGCCACGCGTTCCGATGCGGCGTGAGTAGTAGGTGTTCCAGGCCTTGACCGCCTCGGCGACCTTGCCCTGGTCCATCAGGCGTTTGGCGATGGCCGCCCCGTATGCCGTGCTGCTGATTCCCGGGTCGGCCACCGCTGCAGCCGGGTCCGCGGCGCGGATCGAGGCCGCGGCAGCCTTGGCCAGGGACTCGAACTCGGTGGTGCTGCCGCCCCAGAACGACTCCGAGTTGATCTCGTTCTCGACGGCGTAGGTGTGCACACCCTGGGCGGAGTAGCGCTTGACGACCGAGGAGACGAACGCGTTGTACTTGCTCATGTCCTTGGGCATGAAGGACTCGGTCTTGTTCTTGGTACCGCGCACGTGCTGCGGGTCGCTCTGGGTGGTGGCCCAGCAGGAACCGACCCGGATCTTGATCATCAGCTGCGCACCGACGGTCTTCGCCTTGCGGGCAACGGCGTCCATGGTTGCCCAGTCCTGCTTGCCCTCGGTCGGCTCGATGTCGCACCAGACGAGCTCGTAGAACGTCGAGCTTCCCGACAGGTTCTTCAGGTACGGCGAGACGATGTCGAACCGCGACCAGTCGTACTTCGCGCCGAGCGGGGCGGTGAGGTCGGCAGCCGTCCCGGAAGGTGGACCACTCGGCGTCCCGGTGGGGCTGGTCGTCGGGGGTCTGTTGACGTCGGCCGGGCCGGTGCAGGCGCCGAGCAGCAGGGCGCCGACCACCACGCCTGCTGCGGTGCGCATCGCCGCGGTCCTGGTCCTCATGAGGCGCTTCTCCCGCCGGCCGCGGACGAGTCCTGGTCCGCCGACCGGCGGTTCTGGGCCTCGCGCGCGGCCTCGAGACGCTCGTGGACCTCGGTGGCGAGTGCGCGGACTCGAGGATCGATCTCCAGCGGCATCGTCCCGTGCGAGACCCTGCGATCGACGTGCTCGTCGAGCTGGGGCCGGTAGGTCACCCCGACGAACCGGCAGAGACGCCGCATCTCGTCCGCCGGGTGGGCGGCGAAGGCGTCGTAGGACACCAGCAGCACGTCCTCGCGACGGTCGAACCCGAGCTCGAAGAACAGCTGGTTGCGGATGGCCCAGAAGAGCACCGCCGCGGTGACAGGAGTCATCGTGTCGAGATCGAACGACTGGACGAGCTCGACACTCGCCCTGGGCAGACGCTCCCCCTGCCACCGCATCTCACCCTTGCCGGCGGCGATGTCACGTAGGGCCAGAAGGTTGGCCGGCCCGAACTTGGAGACTTCCGACCGGGCCCGGGAGTCCGGGTCGCGGTAGACCCAGACCCCGCGTCCCGGGGCCAGCCCGTCGATGTCCAGGAAGGTGTCGAGCAGCTGCGAGTCACAGATCGGCTTGACGAAGACGAACTGCTGCCGGCTCGCCATGACGGTCGAACGCAGCACGTCGACGGACCTGATCCGGAAACGGTGGAACAGCACGCGGTCGTTCTCGTTGCGCACCTCGGTCTCGGGCGCCTCGTCCAGCCCACGCATGAGCATGTTGGTCCCCGACCGCTGGAGTCCGACGACGTAGACGGGCACGGCCGAACCAGGCGCGACGGGGTGACGGTGACGCCACCGGCGCTTGCGGGCGGCCGCTCGCAGCCGAGGGCGCGGGTCGAGGCGGTCCTCCTCGATGACCCGGCCGACACCTTCGGTCCGGGCCCAGTGGATCCGGCGCACGATCTTGCGGGTCAGGTGCTGCCTCGGGGTCTGCGGACCCGTCGGCGGATTCACGTACCGGTCCCACCACGCGCTCATCGCTCGACCACGTCCAGCCACTGCGCCTTCACCAGGGCTTCGAGCTCCGCGAGGCGGTCCGGGCAGGTGTGCTCGACTCCCGTCCAGAGCGCGTCCAGCGAGTCCACGGCAGCGTCGAGGAAGCCGAGGGAGAGGAAGGCCGCATACTCCCGCTCAGGCAACCGCAGTGCGGGGGCGAGGATCGCGGTGTTGTCGATGACCTTGCTCGGACGCGGGTCGATGCGGTGCATCGACGGTTCGAGAAGGCCTCCCGAGCGGTAGAGGAGGGCCAGTCGGTGTCCACCGTCGCCGAGGTGGAGCACCCGTGGGACGAGGACGCCGGAGTCGCTGACCGTGGGGCGAGCCAGACGGCGCAGCATGATCGGCTGGCGGGCATCGAAGCCGCGCTGCTGAAACGACTCGAAGGTGCGGACCGCGCGTTCGACCCGAGCGGCGTACGCGTCGGCGACGTCCCGTGGCTCGTTCAGCACCCACGGGAAGAAGCGACGGAGCTCGACCTCACGGAACCACACCGCGTAGGGATGCTCCGCCACCGACGACACGAACTCATCCATCGACTGGCCGTCCGGTCGCGCCGCCACCGCGTCGAACAGCTGCGCCCGCACGACCACGTCGTAGCGGAACGGGCTGATCAGCCGAGCCACGTCGACGCTCTCGGTCCCGTCGCGCTTGGGCCTCCACGTCGCTGCACGGCGCACCGTTCGTCGTGCGGTTGCCACCACGGATCGTGCCACGCTGTTACGTCCCCTCCGTCGAACATCGACAGCCGGGCGTCCCCCCCGGGGTCCCTCAGAGCCGATGCTGTCCCGGCTCATTATTGATCGGCTGCCGAGCTCGCACGGGAGAACCGCAAAATGTGCTCAAGCCAGCCGAATCGGCCGACCGTTCCCCACGATTCGCGGACATCTCGGGACGGCATGTGGTCAACTGTGCGAGTTCAGAAGGGACCGGCGATGCGCATTCTTCACGTCAACAAGTTCCTCTACCGACGCGGAGGCGCAGAGGGCTACATGCTGGACGTCGCCGCCCTCCAACGGTCGGCCGGACACGAGGTCGGCTTCTTCGGCATGGACCACCCGGAGAACGAGACTCCGCAGCCCCTGGGTCGGACCTTCCCGTCGTTCGTGGAGCTGGAGCCTGCACCCAGTGGGTGGGCCGGCATCAAGGCCTCGGCGCGGATGGTGCGGTCGAGCTCCAGCGCCCGAGGGATCGAGCAGGCGATCCGCGAGTTCCGACCCGACATCGTGCACTGCCACAACATCTACCACCAGCTCTCCCCCGCCGTGCTGCGGCCGGTGAGTCGCGCCGGCATCCCGTGCGTCATGACCCTCCATGACTACAAGCTGGCCTGCCCCAGCTACCAGATGCTCGACCACGGACGTCCGTGTGATGCGTGCGTGGGCCACGGGACGTGGCACGCTGCGGCGCACCGGTGCAAGAGCGGATCCCTTGGCGGGAGTGTGCTTCTCGCGGTCGAGTCGGGACTCCATCGCGCTTTCGACGCCTACGGCCCGGTCGACGCCTTCGTCAGCCCCAGCCGTTTCCTGGCTGCGGTGATGGTGCGCCAGGGCATCGCGGAGGATCGGATCAGCGTGGTGAACAACTTCACCCACATCCCCGAGCCTGCGCAGGATCCAGTGCCCGGCGAGGGCTTCGTCGTCGCTGGACGCCTGTCGCACGAGAAGGGCGTCGACACCGCCATCCGGGCGATCGGCCGTCTGTCGAGCGCCTGCGTCCTCCACGTCGCAGGAGACGGTCCGGAACGACCGAGCCTGGAACGGCTGGCGGCCGAGGTGGCCCCGGGTCGGGTGGTGTTCCATGGCCGCCTCAGCGCGGACGAGCTCGCTCCGCTGGTGCGGCACAGCCGCGCCCTGCTCGTGCCCTCGCGCTGGTACGAGAACCAGCCGATGACCATCCTCGAGGCGTTCGCCGCCTCGACCCCCGTCGTCGTCACGGACATGGGCGGGATGCCCGAGCTGGTGGAGCCCGGCGTCCACGGTCTCGTCGTTCCCGCTGACGACGACGCCCTCCTCGCCGGAGCCCTGGCTCGCCTGGACTCGAACCCCGAGGAGGCGGTGGCCATGGGCGTCGCCGGCCGCCGTCGGCTCGAGCAGGACTTCGCTGCCGCTGCGCACCTCTCGAGGCTCGAGGTCGTCTACGACAAGGCCTCGACGCGGGCGGGTCGATCGACGAAACCGCCTGTCGCGCAACGATCGGAGACCTCCCGGTGAGCACCCATCCGGCCTCCACGAAGGTGCTCTTCGTGGCTGGCACGGGCCGCAGTGGCACGACGATCCTCAGCACGATCCTGGGTCAGCTCCCCGGTGCCATGGCCGTCGGCGAGCTCCGCTACGTCTGGGAGCGCGGCTTCCTCGAGGACCACCGGTGCGGATGCGGCCTGCCGTTCAGCCAGTGTCCCGTCTGGAGGGCCGTCGTCGACCGCGCCTACCAGGGCGCCCCGCCACCCGACCCGCTCGCAGTGTCGCAGGACCTGCTGTCCCGGCTGCGGATGATGCGCATCCCCTCGATGGTGCTGCGCCAGCTCAGGGGTCGACCGGCCGTGCCGCCGCACCCCAACGACGACACGATCGCTGCCCTCTACAGCGCCCTGTCCGAGCTCGAGCATCCCGCAGTGATCGTGGACTCCTCGAAGCTGCCGCCCTACGGCAAGATCCTCGAGCGCCTTCCCGGGATCGAGCTCTACGTCGTCCATGTCGTCCGGGACCCGCGGGCCAACGCGTTCTCGTGGCGTCGGGTGAAGGTGACTGGCGACCGCGACGACGACGACGCCACCATGGAACGGCTCGAGCTGTGGCGCTCGTCGGCGATGTGGGTCGTGTGGAACTACCTCGTCGAGTTCTGGTGGCCCGTCAAGCGCGGACGCACGGTCCGGATCCGCTACGAGGACTTCGTCGATCGTCCGCGCGAGACCGTCGAGCGCATCGCACAGCTGCTCGACCTCGACACCAGTCCGACCCCCTTCGTCGACGAGCGCAGTGTCAGGATGCAGCCGACCCACACGGTGGCCGGCAATCCCAACCGGCACGACCGGGGCCTGGTCACGCTCCGCCCGGACGAGGAGTGGCGTCGGGCCATGCCGGTGCTGCAGCGGGCTGTCGTGTCACTGTTCACGCTGCCGGGACTGCGCCACTTCGGCTACTCGGTCCGGGGCTGAGCTGCGAGGGCGGCGGCGTGGAACGCTGTCGGCGCCCCCGGCACCGTCAGCGCCGCGGCGACGGGCGTCGCCTGCACGACCTCGCTGAGCGCGCTGTCGCCAGCGCCGTTGCGAGTGAGCACGGCATACGTGCACGGCGCTGTTGACTCAAGGGCATACACCGTTCCCGTGGTAGACGGAGTCCAGCTGACGTCGAAGGTCCCGGTCGCCGGAAGGTACGTCGCGAGCCGCGCCGCCGGGTAGGAGCGACCGCTCGTGTCCGTCGGCCGTGCCTCAGGGTGGTCAGGGCGTTCCGCGGAACAGGGTCAGACCCTGGGCCACCGTGTTGCGGTCACCGGCGACGGTGAAGTCGCCACCGACGAGCAGCCCCTGTGGGACGGCTGCGAAGGACCACACACCCATGGGTGAGTCGAATGCCGGGGCATAGTCGGTCAGCGCTCCGTCACTCGCTCGGAAGGCGAAGAACCTCTGCTGGGCCACCTGCGTGGGAACGGTCGGGGACTGCCAGCAGTAGCCGCCGTTGCCCTTGTCGCCGCCATGGGTGCCGTAGTAGAAGGTCCCGTTCACCTCGAGCGTGCCTTGCATGCCGCCGTTGCAGGCCGTGCTCCAGTTGAGACCGTTGGCCTTGGTCTGCGAGAGGTTGACCGCGTCCCACTGGTAGATCCAGTCGGGACAGACGTCGCCTCCGTAGAGCCGCTGCCCGTCGTCACTGAGCTTGAGACTGACGATCCAGTGGTAGATCCCACAGCTGCGGACCCCGCCCAGCTGTTTGGGCAGCACTGCCCCGGTGGCCCCGCTGAGGGCCACGACACCATCACTCAGGGCCACGCCGTTCACGGTCTTGAAGGGCCCGGCGAGGAAGACCCGCGAGTTGTCGGGGGCGACAGCCAGGGACAGCACCATGCCTTCGTGGTACGTCGTCCCAGTGGGTCCGTTGGTGTTCGCGGTCCACGTGGTGTCGACGGAGCCGTCGACGGCCGAGATGCGGGCCGCATGCGCTCGGGCCACCTTGCCGATCTGGGTGAACTGGCCGCCGAGGTAGACGAAGCCCTGCCGCACCGCAATCGTGTAGACGTCCTTGTTCACCTT
Source organism: Terrabacter sp. 2YAF2 (assembly GCF_052114705.1). NCBI lineage: Bacteria > Bacillati > Actinomycetota > Actinomycetes > Micrococcales > Intrasporangiaceae > Terrabacter > Terrabacter sp. 2YAF2. The sequence goes on along the minus strand of NZ_JBFRFG010000002.1, from coordinate 26,486 downwards.
GGCCACGAAGGCCGCGTCGAGGGCACCGGTGGTGGCATCGACCGCAGCGATCCGTTGGCGGGTGACCCCGTTGACGGCCTTGAACGTGCCGCCTAGGTAGAGCTTGGTGCGGTCCGCGTTCAGGTCCAGGTCGACCACCATGTTGTCGGCGTCGGCCCTGAAGGTGGGATCGAGGGTCCCCGTGGCGAGGTCGATCTTGGCGACGCCCCGGCGATACTGGCCACCGGCGCTGACGAAGTCGCCGGCCATCACCGTGGTGGCACCCAGGTTGGTGAAGGTGCGGACCCGGGCCCCCGGCATCGGCAGCCACGGCGTGAGCTGCCCGGTGGCCACGGAGTAGGAGGCCGCGTCGTGGCGCAGACTGCCCTGGCTGGTGGTGAAGACGCCGCCGACGTACACCGTTCCTCCTACGACCTGGAGGGCCTGGACCTCGACGGCGCAGGCGGGGAGGGTGTAGGTCGACTTGAGCGTGTGCGGAGCCTGGCATCCGGCCAGCGAAGCGCTGAAGCTGGTCAGCACCCCCGCTGAGGTGTACGCGCCGACCTGCGTGCGGTTCTGTCCGGACAGCTGGCTGAACGTGCCACCCACGAACGTCGTCCCGGTCGCCGGGTCCGTCGCGATGGCTCTGACCGTCCCGTTGGCCGAGGCCGCCCATGGCAGCACCGCACCGCCGCCGTCGACGGCGGCCAGACGGGAACGACTCGTGGTGCCGGCAGCACTGGTCACGCTGGTGAAGTCGCCACCGAGCTTCACGGTGTCCTGGGCGCTCGTGGCGCCGCCCTGGATGTCCAAGGCGTACACCGGAGCGTTCGTCTGCGCCGCGAATGTCGGGTCGCTGGCGCCATCGGCCAGCTGGACCCGGGAGAGGTAGGCGCGGCTGGCGCCGTTGAGGCTGGTGAACGAGCCACCCACATAGACCTTGCTGCCGACCACCGCCACGGCGTTGACCGTGGCGCTGGCCGACGCCTGCCAGGTCGAGATGACGTTGCCGTCCAGACCGATGGCGGCGAGACGGGACGAGCGCACGCCGTTGACCGTGTCGAAGTCTCCTCCGATGATGAGCCGGTCAGCTGCGACGGCGATCGACTTGACCGAACCGGTCTGTGCCTTGGCGACCCCCTTGACCGTGACGGTGGTCGTCACGGCGGACGCCGGCCACGAACGGTCGACGCTTCCGTCGGACTTGATGTGCACGAGGCCCTGGCGCCGCACGTCAGAGACACGCGAGAAGTCGCCGGCTAGGTAGTAGCCGCCCTTGCCGTCGGGTGCGGACGCGTTGACTGTGCCGTCGACGACGTTGGAGGACGGCGCCACGGCACCCGAGCTCGAGTCGACCGTGACCGCTCGACCTGTGGTGGGACCGACGTAGTCGAACCCACCCGCGATCCAGGCCTTGGTCCCGTTGGAGACGATGTCGACCACGCGACCGTTCGTGCCCCAGAAGGTGCCGTCGGCGCTCGGCGAGAGCGCCGGACCCGCGGGCTGGACCGTCGCGGCCGACGCCACCGGCGCCGTCACCGACAGCGTTGCTGCGACGGTCAGGCTTGCCGCGGCGGCGGCAGCGAGGGTGAGCCGGACCCCTGTGGATCGATCCGATCGCCCCCGACTGCCTGACGCGTGTCGGCCCAGTGCACGGATACGAGATGTCCTCATGAATGCTCCACAGGTAACGAGCGAGCGACGGCTCGCCTCCCCCAGGCGGTGCACCGAACGGCGCCCACCGGTCCTGCCCCCCAGGACCAACGAAAAGGACCTTAGCAACAAGGAAGAATGCAAAAAGCGCTTTGCGGAGAACACATCGCGGATATTTACGTCTCAGCACACAAAAAGTGCAGACAACTGATGCAAACACGCCCTTTCCGACCACGCGCCTGACCGGGGAAAGGATGCGCACACTCGGCGAATACGACAAGTCGGATATGTATTGCTAAGAGGATATTTGCTCTGTCGGGGCATAAATACGCATGGCCGATTCGCGTCCTCGCGATAACTCTTTGCGTTATTTTGCTGAGACCGCGGCACCGTGCTGCCGAGGCGACCGCGGGGCGTCGCCGATCAAAACGTCTCAACTGGGGGAACTCACATGCGTACTCGACTTCCGTTTGCCGCGCTCTGTACCACCGCCTTGGTGGTGGGGGGCGCATCGGCCGCCATGGCCGCCGTCGCTCCAACTGCCGTCCGGCCGTGCGCTCAACCGAACGGGCGGGTCAGCTCCATGGCGATCAGTGGGGGGACCCTCTTCATCGGGGGCACCTTCACCCAGGTCACGGACCGGTCCGGAAAGGCCCAGGTGCGCAGCCGGCTGGCCGCGATCGACGTCGCGACCTGTGACCTGACGTCCTGGACCGCAGCCGCGAACGGCGAGGTCCTGTCGATCGCCGTCTCCGGCAGCACGGTCTACGTCGGCGGCTCCTTCACCAACGTCGGCGGCGCAAGCCGGAGCAACATCGCGGCCCTGAGCGTCGCCAGTGCACAGGTGCAGTCGTTCAGCCCCGTGATCAACAAGCCGGTGAGGGCGCTCGCCGCGTCCGGCTCCAGCCTGTACGTCGGCGGCGAGTTCGCCAAGGTCGGGGCCGCGAGCCGGTCCAAGCTGGCCGCCTTCTCCCTCGCCAGCGGCGCCCTGGACCCGGGCTGGCAGCCCAAGGCGAACGCCAAGGTCAACACCTTGGCTCTCAGCGCCGACGGCGGGAGGGTCTACGTCGGGGGGCTCTTCACCACCTTGAACGGGCAGGGCGCCTACCCCTACCTCGGCGCCGTGAGCGCCGCCACGGGCAAGAACGACTCCGGCTTCGCCCCGCACTCGCTGTTCCCGGTCCTGAAGGTCGTCGCCGACGCGCAAGGCGTGTACGTCGGCCAGGCCGGCTCTGGCGGCCACCTCCTCCTGCTCAAGCAGGACGGCACCCTGCAACAGCAGGTCTACCAGCTGGACGGCGACGTCCAAGCTGTCGCCGTCGACGGCGACTCGGTCTTCGGTGGTGGCCACTTCACCAACTACTGCGTCGGCAACACGGGAGCCGGGGCGCCCTTCATGTGTGACAAGAACCTCCCGAGGCGCAAGGTGCTCGAGGTCTCGTGGTCAGGAGGACAGGTCACCTCCTGGGCTCCCACCCTGGACAGCCCGTTCGGCGTGCTCTCGGCCGCGGTCGACCCCAACACCCACGACCTGTGGCTCGGCGGCGACTTCACCAAGGTCGCCGGACAGCCTGTCGCGCACCTGGCCAAGTTCACCGCGCGCTGACCACCTCGAAAAGCCCCTGGCGCCGTAGCGACCAGGGGCTTTTCGTGGTGTGGATCAGCGTTGGAAGGTCAGGAGACCGCTACCCGACGACCCGCCCGCGGACGCGGTGACGCTGATCTTCTCCCGGGCCTTCGGGTGCTTGTCGACGAGCTCGGCGGAGCACGATCCGCTGGAGTTCGTGACGCAGGGGTTCTGGTTGACCCGGAAGAGCGCGTCCTGGGCGTCCGAGTCGGTCCACGTCACGACGACGCCGCGAACCGGCTTGCCGCTGCTGTCGCGGACCTTCGCGGTGTACGTCTGGGTGCCGTCGGGAAGGTAGTTGAGGCACGAGTTGGGCGCCAGCTGCCGCTCGGGCTGCGACTTGGGCACCGAACAAGTCACCGTGACCCGATAGCTCGTCGCCGCCTGTGCGGGCAGCGCCATGCCGCCCCAGGCTGCCGCTGCAGCAGCCACGCTCATCAGCGCTATTCCCCTATGCATGTCCGTCTCCTCTGGATCAGGGTGGGGCCACGCCAGCCCCACCAAGTGACTTGTCGTGTATCGCTCAGAATGCGTTCCTGCCTCAGTTCCGGGGGCTGCCGGCGGTGTCGATGACGAGGCCCATGGAGCCCGCCACGCTCTGCCACGGCGTGAACTTGAAGTTGGTCCCGCCCTCGGGGGCGTCCTTCCCGTCCTGGGTGACGAGCATGCCCTGCGGGTACTTCGGACCCATGTTCACGTTGATGACATCCAGGCCGTCGGTGGCGTTCACCGCGTCGAACGCCCCGCCGCCGATGGCGAGCGTTCCGAGATAGCTCGAGCCGTTGCGGCTGAAGACGGTGAAGATCGACTTCTGCTGGTTAGAGATGATGAGGTAGCCGTTGGAGGTCGTCCCAGCCCGGTAGAGGCCGATGCCCTCCAGGTCACCCGGAAGGTAGGACTCGCCATAGCTGGTCGAGGCGGCGTCGATCTTGCACTTGTCGCTCACGACGCTGTACTTCTGGCCGAACCGGGTCAGCTTGTGGACGAGCACGGGGTCGGTCAGGTCGGTGCTCATCTTCCACAGACCGACGATCTCCTGGTCGGCCCAGAGCGTTCCCGTGTCAGGGTCGACGACCATGCCCTCGGCATGCGCCACCCAGTCGGGGTGCTTCGGGTTGAAGCAGGGTTTCCACGTCGAACCGTTCGGAAGAGTGAAGTGGTCCGGCAGGCTCAGTGACGCCACGCGCTGATAGCTCACCTTGCCGCCACCGGCGTCGGTGAGCACGAGCTTGGCCAGGTTGGTGGTGTTCTCCTGCGTCACGAACACCTCACCCTTGCCGGTCGCCCGGTTGCGCCACCCAGCGAGACCGTAGGTGGTCTTGGAGTTGATCTTCTTGGTGCCCCCGAAGACGAGTGGAGCGGAGCTCGCCGTGACCTCGCTGAGCGGCGCGGTGGCGCTGGCGCCGTTGATGGCGAAGATGTGCAGCTTGTCGGTGCCGCGGTCGCTCAGCACAGCCAGATCGCGAGTCGTCCCGCCGAGGTTGATGCCGTAGAGGACCTCGATGTTGTTGTAGCGACTGCCCGACGGAATCGGCACCGTCTGCACCAGCGAGCCGTCCGTCCGGTACACGTCCACACCGGCCTCCTTGACGGTGCCGATGACCAGGCTCTTCGACGGGTCACTCGGATGGACCCAGAACGACGGGTCGTCCGCATCGTTCGTGCCGGCCGGTTTGCGGTCGATGGTCTCTGCCGTCGCCGCGACGGTCGACGTCGCCGCGTAGGCCGCCGGCCCCAGGGCCACGAGCGCCGCCCCTGCTGCGGCAATGGCCATTCGGTGGATCTGCTTGCCCATGTCCTAACCTCCCCCTCGAGCGCCCCCGACGTGCCACCCCCCGGTGGAAATGTGTCGACCCTCTTCGACAGACGTCCCAGGCACCGCTTCGAATTGCTCGACCATAAGGCGGCCCCGAGCCTGCGGTGGCCCATTGCTGAGAATTGGCTGAAAGTCGTCCCCTTCGCCGTATGTATGCCGTGCGGGCGGCGGCCCCCGTCAGGCAGTCCCTGCAGACACGACACCCACATCAGGCCTGCTCTGCAGGTCGTTGGAACCCCGCGGTCCCGACGCGTAGGTACGCGAGACATACCTTGCGGCAGCGGCGAAGGCGATCAGGTACCACAGGCTCACCACGTTGGACATGACGTTGGCTGCCATGCTGTCCAGCACGAAACAGACCGCACACCCCAGCGCCCCTGCCGCAACCCCACCCTCGAGCGTGCTCCTCGGCGCTCGTTGCACGGCACGGCGCGCGTTGCCCACCAATGCGACAAGCATGCAGGTGTAGAAGGCCAAGCCGACGAGGCCGGTCTCCACATAGGCCCGGATGAAGTCGTTGTGCGGCTGCTTGGCCGCATCGGTCTGGTACTGGGTCGAGTCGAGCCCGATGCCCGTTACGGGATTGGCGTTGGCCAGAGGAATGACCTCGGTCCAGTAGTGCAGACGCCACACCAGGGTGTTCCCGGTCGGGGTCCCTTGCGGAACGCTCCCGCTGTCGAGAGTCCCGAAACGGGCAGCCACACCGGGCAGGGCGATCAGGGCGGCGACTCCGATCGCGACCAGACCTGCGATGAGGCCCTTGCGCTTCTGCACCAGGGCTATGACGACAACCCCGGCGACCGATCCGAGAATGGCTGTACGGGTCAGGGTGAGGAGCATGAACACCGACGAGAGACCCAACATCGCGACGAAGAGGAGCTTCAGCTTCGGCTTGACGTACGGATAGATCGCGATCCCGAAGACCAGGAGGAAGGCGAGGTAACGGGCGAAGGTGTTCGACTGGTTGAAGGGCCCCGTGAGCCGCGTGAAACTCCCTCGCACCTCAGAGCTGGGCGAGCCGGTCAGGATCCCGAAAAGGGTGAAGCCGAGCGGTACGAGCATGGCGCCATAACAGGTGACCAGGACCCGGATCAATGCAGCTCGGGACGTGATGAGCTGCTCGAGCACGATGAACATCATCACCACCGTGCCGATCCGGAGCACCTCGAGCACGCTTGCCTGGGGTTGGATCGACCCGACGACGCTCAGTGCACATGCGGCCAGGAATGCGAGCATCGCTGTGCGCAGCCTCGAGCCCGCGACGAGCTGGCCGCTCCGCAGACGACCCGCCAGCCAGACCACTGCCGCGAGCAGGAACAGCACACCCACGATGCTGGAGGGATCGAGTCCGCGCTGGGAGGCAGTGTTGCCGACGGCCGTCCCCGTCGAGTTCGAGCTCAGCTTCAGCAGGTCCAGGGTCGGCCGCACCGCCAGAAGGAGGAGCACGAAAGCCGAGAACCGGGTCAAGGCCAGCAACCCCAGGCCGACGGCGACCATGGCGACCACGGGAAGCACGGCCCGCGTCTTGTCGCCCCCGACAATGCTGAGGCCGCTGACCAGCGCCCCCGCCGTCACGAGCACCACCAAGGCCATCTGCAGCACGACGGTCAGCGCCGACCTTCGCGCACTGCCGGGACTCGCGTGGCGACCCTTCCGTGCCTGCGCCGGCCCTCTTGGCGCCCACTGCTGTGCGATTTGCGATGGTGACATGCTGGCCCGAGTGCTTTCCCTGTGACTGCATGGTGAGGTCGATCGAAACCTCCTGCCGGGTCCACTATGCCCCGCGGTCACGGCTTCTCGTGGTGCAACGACGGAAGTGACCCGGGCAAGTTCGCAGAGCGCGCCACCGGAACGGTCGAAATGCTTGCGGCACAATACTTCTCATGGTCCGACACAGCGAATCGACCCAGTGTCGTTCTCGACGCAGGACGGGAAGCTCCCGGTCGACGAGCGACAGCGCGCAGTCGGATCAGCAGGTCTTGGACAGGATCTGCGCACCGTTGGCACTGACCTGAATTGCATTGTCACGCAAGGACACCGCTGACTGGGTGGCCTTGTCAGTGGCCGCGGTCTCCGCCGCGATCGTGGATCGAGCTGAGGCCACGGCAGCCTGGACGTTGGGCATGGATGCGAGCGTCGAGCGCTGGGCCGTTACCGCTCGCTCCACGGTCGTGGCGGCCTGCGCCAGCGCAGCGAGCTGCGCGCGTCGCGAGACGAGAGCGTTGATGACGGCGTTGGCGCTGTTGACGGCCACGCCGGCCTTGGTCCGGCCGATGCCGTTCTGCGCCAAGGCTGCCGGGCAATTACGAGGGCTGCCGTAAACGGCGGTCCGAATGGCCGTGATTGTGGCTCGGGCCTGTCCCAGTGCGACGTTGCCCGCCTGCAGCTGCTTTCGGGCGCCATCGAGCGACACCACGTTGCGCTTCTTGCTCGAGAGGTCGTCGATGGCCGCCGCCAGGGCCGCGCCGACCGCCGGACCCGGCGCCGGCGCTGTGACCGACGAGCTCGGCTTGTTGCTGGACATGGTCACGGACGGGAGCGGAGCAGTGGTCGACGTGGACTCCGTCCTCGTGACGGCTGCTGTCGAGACCGGCGCCGCGACGCCCTGACTGGACGTGCAGCCGGCCAGGGCGCAGACCGCCGCCCCCAACACCGCCAGGCCGTGAGCGGCCTGCCGGGCACTCTGGCCCCCTGTGGCGCTCGCGGTGAGTTCTTGCGTTCTCGTCATGGTGCAACTCACTGGTCTTCTTCCTTGTCGGGCGGGGTGCATGCCGCGACCTGGCCCCGCTGGGACTGTAACCGTTCAGTTCTCGAGAGGTGCCCTTTCTGGAGGTTTCCGTGGAATTCGCGAATCCCCAGTGCAGCGCCAGTCCGCCGGTTAGGCTCGAAATCGCTCGAGCGGCGCCGGGTCACAAGGACCATGGGGGGAACGTGCTCGCGCCGGGAGAGATTGTGATGTCACGCCGTTCAATGGGGGCCACACTGGCTCCGCTGCGCGCGCGGCTTTCGCGCGGTGAGCGACTGCTGCCGGGATACCTGGTCGTGGGTACCAAACGAGGAGGCTCGACCTCGCTCGCCGAGTGGATCACGCTGCATCCCCAGGTGGGGCAGAGCAGGTCCGGCAAGGGCACGCACTACTTCGATGTGAACTTCGATCGTGGATTCCACTGGTACACATCGCAGTTCCCGAAACTCGACGAGAGTTTCGGGCTCGTCGGGGAGTCGAGCCCGTACTACATGTTCCACCCGCTCTCCCCGCGCCGGATTCGAGACGCGCTGCCGGATGTCAAGATCGTCATGTGCCTGCGGGATCCCGTGGCTCGCGCCTGGTCGCATCATGCGTACGAGATGGCGCGCGGGCACGAAGACGAATCCTTCGAGCGCGCTTTGGATCTCGAGGCTTCACGCCTCGAGGGCGAAGAGGCTCGGATCGTTGCCGACCCGGCGTACTCGGCAGTCCACTGGCGCTACCACGCCTACCTCCGCCGCGGACACTACGCCCAGCAGCTGCAGACCTTCCACGACCTCTTCGGACCCGAGCAGGTTCTCGTCGTCCAGAGCGAGGCCCTGTTCGCCGACCCGCACGGCCAGATGGACCGCGTCTTCTCGTTTCTCGGCCTCGAGCCGCACCGGAGCGACCAGCTCGAGCCGCGCAACGCCAACAAGCCCTACGGCGAGATGACTCCGGCGACCTTCGCTCGTCTCGTCGACTACTACACGCCCTTGAACGACCAGCTCCGCGCCATGCCCGGGATCGACTTCGCCTGGGACTACGACCGCTGAGCCCACCACCTGCACGCACCCGTGACGGACGACCGAACCGTCGACCGACATCGTTTCTCACCAAGATAGGAACACCATGGAGATCATCGATTACCTCCGCATCGCCCGTCGGCGGTGGTGGATTCTTGTCGCCGTGCCCGTACTGGCTGGGTTGGCGGCCGCCGTCCTCATCCTCTCGGCACCCGCCTCGTACACCACGACCGCCACCGTGTCGTCGGGAGCGCTGGTCAGCAGCGATGGCAGCCCCTTCAGCGGGCCTCAAGGGACGGCCCAGTTCGTCGCCGCCTTCACTGCTGCCTCACAGAACCCGCAGACGCGACAGGCCGTTCAGACCCAGACCGGTGTGAGCGCTGTCGATCAGGCCGATGGCGTCGCGGTCACCCAGGTCGGAACCAGCAGCGACATCCAGGTCGCCTTCACCAGCGGGGACCGCAAGCTGTCCGCGGCTGTGGCGAATGCGACTGCCAAGGAGACCCTGAAGCACATGGTCACCGTACGTGCTGACCAGGCGGTGGCCACGCGTGATCGGGCCCAGCAGTCCGCTACGGATGCCAATGCGGCGATCGATGCCCTCGCGACGAAGTACCAGATGGCCGACCCGCCGAAGGCGTACCAGACCCAGCTCGGCCAGGTCGCGAGCCTGCAGCAGCAGCAGGCCACCATGCGAGCCAGCGGAAACGCGATCGGTGCTGCGGCCATGGACGCGCCCATCGCCGCGGCGAAGAAGGAGCTGGTGGCGTTCCTGCCGATCCTGGCGGAGTACAACGACCTCAACTCACGCCAGACCGCGGCGAGCAGCGACCTGGCGCAGGCCCAGGCAGAGTGGCGTCATGCGCTGGCGCTCAAGGCGGCCGCCACGTCTGACGGTGTCGTCTACCTCGGACCGGCGACCCCCGCGGACAAGAAGGCGACACTCGTCGCCACCCTCCCCGTCATCATCGGAGTCGGCCTGTTCCTTGCGGTTCTGCTCGTTCTGCTGATCGAGGTGACCACTCGTCTGCGCGGACGGAAGACAGCAGCGGTCGACGAGGAAGCAGTGGTTGCTGAGCACGACGAGCACGCCACGGGGCCCGACGCCCACACCATCAACGGTCACGAGCCGTTCAACGCCGACGCATCCCCGGTCGCAGGCTCGACGAGGACGCGCAGCATCGACGATCCGGACATCCTCAGTGACACCGAGCAGGAGGCTGCGCCTGAGGCGGCGAGGAGCCGTGTCTGACGGGAGTCACCAGCCCATCTTCATCGTGGGCTGCCAACGGTCCGGCACGACGATGCTCCGACTGATGCTCGACTCCCACTCGCAGATCAGCTGCGGTCCGGAGACGCGCTTCCTCGAGGACCTGGAGCGCATCGTCGGGCCGGACTGGAAGCGGCTCTCACAGTTCGGCTACTCGCAGGAGGAGTGGCTGAGGCGGATCCGCGTGTTCTTCGAGGGAATCCAGAGCGACTACGCCCGTTCGCGCGGGAAGACGCGGTGGGCAGACAAGAGCCCGCGGTACGCGTTGCACATTCCCTTTCTCCTGCAGGTCTTTCCAGACGCGCAGATCGTGCACGTGATCCGGGACGGTCGCGACGTGGCGGTCTCACACCGCAAACGGTTCGGGTACTGGTCGAGTGTCAAGTCGTCGGTGAAGTGGCCGCGCTACATCAGCGCAGCCCGCAGCGCCGGCCTGGCGCTGCCGACGGGCTCGTACTACGAGCTCCGCTACGACCACCTCGTGGGCGACACGGAGCGGACCCTGCGGTCGCTGCTCGAGTGGCTCGGTGAGGACTGGGAGCCGGAGGTTCTCGAGTTCGCGACCAAGAAGCACGATGTCCCTGAGCGCTACCACCGGCAGCTCGCTGCACGCAACCAGAAAGCCGGGACTGACGGCAGCGTGTACGCGTCGCGGGTGGGGACCTACCGCGCTGAGCTGGATCCCCTGGTCCGCAGCCTGTTCTGGTTCACCTCAAGGAGGACGCTGCGCGAGCTGGGGTACTGAGCCCACGCGGGCCCGAACCCAGGGAGAGGCGGTTCGAGCTGAACCGCCTCTCCCTGTGTGCTGCGCACTGCAATGCGCCCTCGAGGCTCAGGACAGACGGTGGCGGAGGCGGCGCAGGGCACGCACGTCCTCCGGGTGGGGTCGCAGGACCACGATGAAGGCGAGGTACACCACGGCACACGCGGTCGCACCGACGACGAGGGACGTGACCCAGCTGTCGATGACGTGGTTGACCAGCACACCGACGCCGGCAGCCGGGAGAGCTGCCAGCACGATCTTGCCGGTCGAGGCCCCGTCGGCGCGGATGCCGACGATCCTCCAGGCCTGCATGACCTTGACCGCGTTGACGATGATGATCGATGCGCTCCAGGCCGCCGCTGCACCCACGATCCCCCAGCGGGGGATGAGGAGCAGGTTCAGCCCTATGTTGACGACGAGGATGAGGGCATTGTCGAAGAGGCTCAGTCCGACTCGTCCCGACATGTTGAGCACGACGCCGCACGGTCCGGCGGCTGCGCCGACGAGCTGACCACACGCGAGGATGACCGTGACGATCGCGCCCTCGGTGAACCCGCCGCCGAAGACTCTGAGCAGCTGCTGGGGGAAGACGAGCAGTACGACGAAGGCCGGCATGGACAGGAGCAGGGTCCAGCGGGTTGCGCTGCCGTAGGCCCGGGCTGCTCCGGCGTAGTCCTGGGAGTGGTGCAGGTGGGCCATGTGGGGGGCGAAGGTCGCGGTGATCGGCGGCAGGACGAAGACCGCCAGCGTGACCAGCCTCGTCGCGACGTTGTACACGCCGACCTGTCCGGCATCGGTCATCGCCCCGAGGATCAGGGTGTCGGCCCAGATCAGGCCGGTGGCGGCGAGAGCAGACGCCCAGCTGATCATCGAGAACGACATGATGTCCCTGATCGTGTAGACGGCTCGCTCCTGCGGCACGTGCTTCATCCGGAACCAGAGCGCCCCCAGGGCGAGCAGAACCGTCACCCACGACGCGATGACCAACGACCACATCGCCCCGAGGTACCCATAGCCCAGCCACAGCGCCGCGACGGTCAGGGCCAGACGTAGGACCGGGTCGAAGATGCGGCCGATGAGCGTGTACGCCTTCTGGCTCCGCCACCCCTGCGTGGCTGCCAGCGCTGCCTCCGACAGCGCGTGCGCCGGCAGCGTCAGCGCCACCAGGCGAACTCCCGTCTCCAGCTGGGCATCGCCCATCACGCGCGCAATGGTGGGCGCGAGCAGACCCAGGGCCACCGCCAGCGCGAGGGAGCCGGCGGCGGTGATCCCCATCCCGAGGCGCACCGTCCCACGCAGCCGCGACACATCCGCGTCGGCCAGGTGGATCGCGACGAAACGTGTGAGCCCGGAGCGGAAACCTGCCATCGCCAGGAGGCCGAGCAGGGAGAGCAGCGCGAAGCACTCGGCATACCGGCCGACGTCGTCCTTGCCGAGGACGTGCGCCAGCAGGGTCACGATGGCGAAGAGGGCCGACTGCTGCAGGATGGCGCCGGCTAGGTTGAGCCCGCCCCCACGGGCCATCCGGTCGCTGTCAGCGCGACGGTCCGACTTCGATGTCGATGTCTCCACGGACGCACCGGTGCTCATCGTGCTGCGGTCTGGGGGTTGTTCCCGACGTCGGATGCCGCGCGAGCCTTCGCGTGACGCTGGCTTCGAGCCAGGGCAGGAAAGCCGTTGGCGCGACGGACGACCATCCAGACCGTCGGGGCCACGAGCAACGCGGCCAGCAGGGCGATGCCGGTCGCCGCGGTCCCGAGGCCGAGCAGCTTGAGCGCCGAGGCAAGAAGGACGAACGCCAGGACGCGCCGGATGAACCCTCCCGGAGCCCGCGAGGACAACCGGGCCCCCACCCAGGCCCCGGGGACACAGCCGACGAGCAGCGAGGTGGTGAGGGCGAGCTGGAAGTCGCCGAAGAAGATGTGGGCCACCGCTGCCGCGGCAACCAGAGGCACGGCCTGCACGAGGTCCGTCCCGACGAGCTGACTGGCCTTGAGAACGGGGTAGAGCGCCATCAGGGCGATGATGATGAGGGAACCCGAGCCCACCGACGTCATCCCGACGACGAGCCCCCCGACCGCCCCCACCAGGATCGTCGGGAGCCTGCGAACCTCCACTTGCGGACGTTCCTGGGGAAGGGGCTCCGCTCGGCCGTCGCGGCGTCGGGCCCGCTCGAGGAGTCTGGTGTAGGCCCGAAAGGCCAGGCCGAAGGCGGCGATCAGGAGGGCGACCCCGAGGGCCACCTGGATGGTCTGCTGGACGACGGCGTCCGTCCCCAGCGACTTGACGACCATGACCCCGAGGAATGCCATCGGCACCGACCCGACACACAACCATTTGACGAGTGACAGGTTCACGGTCCCGCGTCGCAGATGAACGATCGAGCCGACGGGCTTCATCACGGCGGCCGCGACGAGGTCGGACGACACGGCGGTCAGGGGTGGTATGCCGAAGACGAGCACGAGCACGGGCGTCATCAGCGCGCCACCACCCATGCCCGTGAGGCCGACGACGACGCCGATCCCGAAAGAGGCTGCGACCAGGAGCCAGTCGATGGTCATGGGGTCCCCGTTTCGAGCCAGCCTCCGCCGGCCAGATAGATGAAGAGTCGCTCGACCGCGGCGGCATTCGAGACGGCCGTCGTGTCGATCGTGATCTCGGCGTTCGTCGGAGCCTCGTACGGGTCGGAGATGCCGGTGAAGTTCGGGATGAGCCCCGCTCGGGCCTTGGCGTACAGACCCTTGAGGTCGCGGCGCTCGCATTCCTGCAGGGGCGTGTTGACGTGCACGAGCACGAAGTCCCCGACCTCGCCGACCATCGTCCGGACATCGTCTCGGGCCTGCGCGTACGGAGCAACGGGAGCGCAGATCGCGAGCCCGCCATGACGTGCGACCTCCGTGGCGACGAAGCCGATACGCCGGACGTTGAGGAGCCGGGACTCGTGGTCGAAGCCCAGCCCGGACGACAGGAGCTGCCGCACGACGTCTCCGTCCAGGAGCGACACCGTGCGGCCCGTCTGCTGGCTGATCCTCGCCGCCAACGAGCGGGCGATGGTCGACTTGCCGGACCCCGACAGGCCGGTGAACATCACGACCAGTCCGCGGCGGGCACGAGGAGGTCGCCAGCGGCTCAGGGCTTCGAGATCGGTGGGATGCAGGACCGCGGGGTGGACGCCTCCGTCGTCGAGCTGTCCCACCACGTCGCGCCAGCGAGCGGCGGCGTCGTCGAGCCCGACATCGTCGCTCAGGACGAGCACGTTGCGAGCGCCCACGTGAGCTGACAGGGCTGCCACGAGCGCGGGGTCGCTGACCGGGTCACGCCACGCCAACGGCGCGGTGGCCACGTCCACGTGCACACCGCCCGCTCCGGCGGAGGCCCGATCGACCGAACGAGAGGCGAGCTCCGCCATGAGCAGTGTGGGCACCCCTGCGGTGTCGACCGATTGGTCAGGCACCGCCACGAGTACCCGAGCTCGAGGACTGCTGCGACGGACCTCGCGCAGGAACGTCGTGAGCCGCGGTTCGTCGGAGGTCAGGGCCGGTCGGCCGAACACGATGAGGCCGTCGTAGGCACCCGCGGACACCGTGAGGTCGACGGCCAGCTCTCGAGCGGCGCCGCTCTCACGCAGCCGTTCGCGCGTCAGGGTCCCCGTCACCAGCACCTCGTCGCCGACGTCGCCGACGTCGCCGACGTCGTTGCCGACCGCCGTGGGCGTTGCGCGAATCATCGCCAGTGAGGCCAGCGGAGTCTGTTCCTGGTCGACGAGGGTGAGACATCCTGCGGCACTGGCCAGACGTGCGAGATCGGGATCCACCACCAACCCGGCGCAGACCGCCCCCCGTGGTCGAGCAGACGGCCGCGGCGCACTGACGATCCGTCCGCCGAGGACGTGCCCGCTGGGCAGGATGCCGTCCAGGACGAGCTCGACGTCACGGATCTCTCTCGGCGCCATGACGCGCACGGGCACCGCTCTCACCACGGTCACCGGACTCTCCCCCGCCGTCCGTCCACCGCTCGGAGGTAGAGGTCCTCCAGCTGGTCGGTTGCGGAGTCCCAGGAGTAGTCCTCGAGGACGCGGACCCGCAGGTCGTCCCCGGATCCCCCCAGGGCGCCGGCGAGCATCTGCTCCAAGGCAGTCCGCAGCGAGTCGACGTCCCCTCGGGTGAAGATCCGGTGCGCCGGTGAACCGGAGCCGATGACCTCGAGGTGGGGAGCGATGTCGCTCGCCAGCACCGGGACACCGTTGGCGATCGCCTCGAGCAGAGTCAGTGGGAGTCCCTCGAGGTCGGAGGGCTGCACGAAGACGCCGGCGCGTTGGAACACCTCCTCCAGGTGCGCGCCACCCACGAAGCCCGCGAACACGATCCGCGGGTCGTCCCCGGCGAGCTCACGCAGGCGCCGGCTGTACTCATCGCTGAAGGACGAGTCCCCGATGATCGCCAGCTGGCGGATGCAGTCGCTCGCCAGCACGGCCCGGATGAGCAGGTCCGGGCGCTTCTCGGGAACGAGACGGCCGACGAACAAGGCGTACTCATCAGGGACGAGGCCGATCGATCGAACGAAGTCGCTGGCGTCCGTGAGCACGGGAGTCGTGACCCCGTTGGGGATGCACGCCACGGTCTTGCGGAAGTGCTCACCGTAGTGCGCAGCCAGATCACGGGAGACCACCACGGTGCGGTTCGGCACCCGACCGCTCATCCAGTGGGCCGCACCGAGAACGGCCCGTGCCGGCGCTCCCCACTTGTCCCGCTGGTGGTCCAGGCCGTGCACCGTCATCACCACGGCTGCACGCGAGAGGTATCGCGGCACCGGCGTCATCAGGCCCGGACCGAGTGCGTGGTAGTGCACGACGTCTGCACGCCGAGCCAGCGCGCCCCACGTCGAGGCAGCACTGTGCACGATCGCGTCGAGGTGCTTGGTCGCGATCGTCGGGGCCTCGAGCAACGTCATGCCGCGATACGACTGATGTGCGCTCGAGCCGTACGACGACCGACAGAACACGAGCACCTCGTGACCTCGGGATGCCAGTCGGCTGCCCACCTCCTCGACGTGTCTCTCGACCCCACCCATCGTCGCGGGCAGCCCCTTCTGACCGACCATCGCGATGGTCAGCGGCCGCCACCCAGGGGCACCGGCGCCGGCAGCCCCGTCACCTCCTGGCGCACCGCGCGAGGAGGGTTCGAGGTCTCCGAGCTGCCGAGTCACCGGACGTTGTCGGTGATCATGCCGGCGGCGACGGTGCGGTTGGTCGCCTCGTCGACGAGGACGAAGCCGCCTGTGTTGCGGTTGCGGGAGTAGTCGTCGGCCATGAGCGGAACCGTCGTGCGCAGCCGCACCCGACCGATCTCGTTGAGCGACAGCTGGTTCGCCTCCTCGTCACGGTGCAGGGTGTTGACGTCGAGGCGGTACTGCAGCGCCTTCACGATCGTTCGAGCGGTGCGGGTGGTGTGCTTGATGCAGTACTTGCCTCCGAGACGCATCGGGGCGGACTCGTCCATCCAGCAGATCATCGCGTCGAGATCCTGGGCCACGGTCGGCTGGTTGTTCGGCCGGCAGATCATGTCGCCCCGCGAGACGTCGATCTCGTCCTCGAGCCGGACGGTCACCGACATCGGCGGGTAGGCCTCGTCGACCTCTCCGTCAGCGGTCTCGACGGACAGGATCCTGCTGGTGAAGCCCGACGGCAGCACCATCACCTCGTCACCCTTCTTGAGGATGCCGCCGAGCACCTGCCCGGCGTAACCCCGGTAGTCGTGCCACGCGTCGGACTGCGGGCGGATGACGTACTGCACCGGGAAGCGGACGTCGATGAGGTTGCGGTCGCTGGCGACGTGGACGTTCTCGAGGTGGTGCAACAGGCTCGGCCCGTCGTACCACGGCATGTTCTCCGAACGGGTCACGACGTTGTCGCCGTTGAGGGCCGACACCGGCATGACGGTCAGGTCAGGCACCCGCAGCTTGGCGGCGAACTGGGTGAACTCGTCGCGGATCTTCTCGTAGACCTCCTGGGAGAAGTCGACGAGGTCCATCTTGTTCACCACGAGCACGAGGTGCGGCACCTGCAACAGGGTGGCCAGGAAGGCGTGCCGCCTGCTCTGCTCGACCAGGCCCTTGCGAGCGTCGACGAGCACGAGGGCCAGGTCAGCGGTGGAGGCGCCGGTCACCATGTTGCGGGTGTACTGGATGTGGCCCGGGGTGTCCGCGATGATGAACTTGCGGTTGGGCGTCGCGAAGTAGCGGTAGGCCACGTCGATCGTGATGCCCTGCTCGCGCTCCGCACGCAGCCCGTCGGTGAGCAGCGCGAGGTCGACGTAGTCGTCGCCCCGGTCGTGGCTGACCTTCTCGACGGCCTCGATCTGGTCCTGGAACACGGTCTTGGTGTCGTAGAGCAGGCGGCCGATCAAGGTGCTCTTGCCGTCGTCCACCGAGCCCGCCGTGGCGAACCTCAGGATGTCCATCATTTCAGAAGTACCCCTCACGCTTCCGGTCTTCCATGGCCGCTTCACTGAACTTGTCGTCCCCACGGGTCGCGCCGCGCTCGGTCACGCGGGTCGAGGCCACCTCGGCGATGACGAGGTCGACGGTGTCGGCCTCGGATCGCACGGCGGCCGTGAGGCTCGCATCGCCGACAGTGCGGTACCGCACCATCGCGGTGAACACCTCTTCGCCGGGCTTGGGCTGCTTCGTCTCGTGGACCGCGAACAGCATCCCGTCCCGGTCGAACACCTCGCGCTCGTGCGCGTAGTAGATCGAGGGGAGCTCGATGTCCTCGCGCTTGATGTAGTGCCAGATGTCGAGCTCGGTCCAGTTCGACAGGGGGAAGACGCGGATGCTCTCCCCCGTGTGGATCCGCCCGTTGTAGAGGTTCCAGAGCTCCGGGCGCTGGTTCTTCGGGTCCCACTGTCCGAACTCGTCACGGAAGGAGAAGATCCGCTCCTTGGCCCGCGCCTTGTCCTCGTCGCGTCGCGCCCCACCGAAGATGGCGGTGAACCGGTGCTTGTCGAGAGCGTCGAGCAGCACGGGTGTCTGGATGCGGTTGCGGGTGCCGTCCGGCGGCTCGCACACCGTGCCGGCGTCGATCGCCTCCTGGACGCTGGCGACGATGAGCTGCACCTTCAGCTCGTCGACCCGCTTGTCCCGCAGGGCGAGCACCTGGTCGAAGTTGTGGCCCGTGTCGACGTGCATCACCGCGAACGGGATCCGCGCCGGGTGGAAGGCCTTCTCGGCCAGCTTCAGCATGACGATGGAGTCCTTGCCGCCCGAGAACAGCAGCACCGGCCGCTCGAACTCGGCGACCACCTCTCGCATGATGTAGATGGCCTCGGCCTCCAGCAGGTCGAGCTGGCTCAGCTGGTAGTCGTGCGTTGGTGACGTCACTTCGAATCGTCCTCGTCTCTCAGGGCGGACATGGCTGCCAGGAGCAGATCGGCGTGCTCCGGGCGGCAGATCAGCAGGTCGGGGAGCAGTGGGTCCGGCTGGTTGTAGCGAAGGGGCGAACCGTCGATGCGGCTGGCGTGCAGACCAGCGCTGCGGGCCACCGCTACCGGTGCGGCCGAGTCCCACTCGTACTGGCCCCCGGCGTGGACGTAGGCGTCGACGGTCCCATCCAGCACCGCCGTGGCCTTGACTCCTGCCGACCCCATCGGCACGAGCTCCGCGCCGAGGCGTGCCGCGAGAGCGGAGACGAAGGCGGGCGGCCGGGTTCGGCTGACAGCGAGCCGGATCGGCCCCTGGACCGCCGCCGGCAGGGACGGAGGGTCGTCGGTGGCCAAGGTGTCACCCATGGCCGGTCGCGCCACGGCGCCGGCGACGAGCTCGCCACCCTCCCAGAGGGCGACGTGGACGGCCCAGTCCTCACGTGGGATCTCGGAGAACTCACGCGTGCCGTCCAACGGGTCGATGATCCAGACGCGGTCTGCGTCCAGACGCGTCGTGTCGTCGGTCGCCTCCTCGCTCAGCACCGAGTCCGCCGGCCGATGTCGCTGCAGCTGCGCGGCCAGGTGCTCCTGCGACCGCTGGTCGCCCGCCGCCTTGAGCGCCGACGGGTCGAGGTCGGGCTGGTCGCGGCGCAGCTCGAGCAGCACCCGCCCTGCCGACTCAGCCAGCCGACGCGCGAGTCGCGCATCATCCAGCGGGTCGTCGTCATCCCCCGATGCCGTCGAAACCCGTTGCGCGGCATGCTCGCGCCCGTCCGAAAAACTCATCTGTACCCCCCCGGCACATCCGATTCTGGACGCGTGGGATCGGCGTCACGCCCGCCGTCACCTGTGACGGCGTCTGCGTGATCAGCGGCCCCCCGCGACATCTGCGGCGGCGATCCCTGTTGGCGCCCCGCCGTGCATTGGGTTCATGCTACGACCGGGTCGCAGGCGTGTCCGGGGAATGCGCAAAGGTGCCGTTTGCACGTTTGCGCCGCTGATGGTTCGCCTGGGGCTGCGACGTGGCGCACGGTCGTGCCACAGCGCTCGGATCACCAATTCGGCTGAGGCCCAACGAGATCCGGCGGACCTTCGAGGTCAGCGAGGGGCGTGGAACCGCTGTTGGGCGTCGAGGAGCCCGACCTCGATGAGCGCTTCGACGGCGTCGGCCCCGTCGTCGAGAAGGAAGGGCAGCACGTCCGCGCGCTCGGCCTTGGAGAAGTCCTTGAGGACGAAGTCGGCGGGATCCTGGCGTCCCGGAGGCCGGCCGATCCCGAGGCGGACGCGGAGGTAGTCCTTGGTGCCGATCGACTGCGAGATCGAGCGCAGGCCGTTGTGCCCGCCCTCACCGCCGCCCTTCTTGAGGCGGACGACACCGGCGTCGATGTCGAGCTCGTCGTGGATGACGACGAGGCGCTCGGCGGGGACGTCGTAGTACTTCAGGAGGCCCGCGACCGGAGCGCCGGAGACGTTCATGTAGGTCGACGGGACAGCCAGGACGACCTTGGGACCGGCGAGCTTGAGGCGCACCTCGGCGACCCGGGCGCGGGCCTTGTGCGCCTTGAACGAGGCTCGGCCGCCGGTGGCGTCACGGCCGGCGAGCTCCTCGACGGTCATCGCGCCGACGTTGTGCCGGTTGCCGGCATACTCCGGCCCCGGGTTGCCGAGCCCGACGACGAGCCAGGTGTCCATGGGGTCCTCGATCACTGGTCAGTTCGTTGTCGGGCGGGTGCGGGTGCGGGCCCCGCCGAGCCGGAGCTCGAGCGGGACCCGCAGACGCATCGGGTGGCGACGCGCGCCACTCCTGGTGTGGCTCAGGCCTCGTCGCCCTCGGCCTCGGCGCCCTCGGCGGGGGCGCTCTCGGCACCCTCGGCGGCGGCCTCCTCCTCGGACTCCTCGCGCTCGATGCCGGCCTCGGCCTCGGCCTCGGCGAGCTCGGCCTCGAGGGCCTCGGCGGAGATGGCCTGCGTCACGTTGACGACGAGAGCCTCGGGGTCGGTGACCAGCGTCGCACCCTCGGGCAGCTCGACGGCACCGGCGAGGATCTGCGTGCCGGCCTCGAGGCCCTCGACGGAGACGACGACGTTCTCGGGGATGCTCGTGGCCGGAGCCTCGATCTGCAGGGTGTTGTGGTCGAGCGTGACGACGGTCTCGGGAGCGGCCTCGCCCTCGAGGTGCACGGCGACGTCGACGGTGACCTTCTCGCCCTTGCGGACGACGACGAGGTCGACGTGGTCGATGACCGGCTTGATCGCGTCGCGCTGGACGTCCTTGGCGAGGGCGAGCTGCTCCTTGCCGTCGATGACGATGGTGAGCAGGGCGTTGGCCTGCTTGAGGGCCATCATCGTGTCGTGGCCGGGCAGCGAGATGTGCACGGGGTCGGTGCCGTGGCCGTACATGACGGCGGGGATGTTGCCGGCGCGGCGGATCTTGCGGGCGGCGCCCTTGCCGAAGTCGGTGCGCTTCTCGGCGACGAGCTTGGAGGTGTCAGACACAGGAGTCTCCTGGGGATCTCGGGTGAGGCGGGTCTCTGGGTGGTCGGCCTCGACGCGGGACGACGCGCGGTGATCGGCAGTGACGGAGCGGTCCGGTCATGTGGTCCGCACGCAGAGGCGAACCCGACCATGGAGAGCTCCACGTCAGGCCACCGCGTCGATCACGGACCTCGTCACGTCCTGCTGTGGCAGCCGTGCACCGTCCCTCGCCGAGGCAACTGCTCGATCTTACGCGACGGACGCCCGGGCAGCGAAATCCGTGGGCTAGGGCTGGTCGGCGCAGGGCGGGAGCGCGTCGGGACCGGGCAGCGCCCGCGCCTCGTCCGCGCGGACGGCAACGAGCCCGACGACGATGAGCACCCCACCGAGCAGCTGGACGCTCGTCGGCAGCTCGGCGAGGACGAGCCACGCGAAGAGCACCGCGAAGAGGACCTCGGTGAGCGCCACGAACGAGGCCACCTTGGCGCCGAGCATGCGCACCGCCGCGATGCCCGTGACGTAGGCGAACGCCGCAGCCACGAGGGCGATGACGAGCACCGGCACCCACCACTGCACGACGACACCACCCAGCGGCACGCTGGTGGCCCCACGCGTCATGTCGAGCACGCCGACGAGACCTGCGAGCCCCAGGGCCGCTGCACCGACGGCGAGGCCGCCACCGGCGAGGGCGATCGGCGGCACGTCGTCGTCGACGTGGTCGGCGAGCAGGAAGTAGAGGACGAGGCAGACGGCGGCGCACAGGCCCCAGAGGACACCGACGAGGCTGATGCTCGCGCCACCGACGACGTCGAGGACGAGGAACAGCCCGGCGACGGCGAGCGCCACCCCGGCCAGCGTCAGGCGGCGCGGGGCCTGCCGGTGCCGCGCCCAGAGCCAGCCGACGATGAGGATGGGGGCGAGGTACTCGAGCAGCAGGGCCACGCCGACGGAGAGATGGGTCACCGCGTTGAAGTAGGCGAGCTGACAGCCCGCGACCCCGGTCAGGCCGTAGCCGATGACGACCCAGACGTTGCGCCGCAAGGCCGCCCACCGACCGCGGAGCGACCACAGCGCCGGACCGAGCAGCACGAGGGCCGCCAGGGTGACGCGCAGGGTCACGACGGCGCCCGGAGACCAGCCGCCGACGAGCAGCGACTTGCCGAAGGCGCCCGACGTGGCGAACGCCGCGGCCGACGCGAGCGCGACCCCCAGTCCGACGAGCGGGTGCCGGACCGGCCGATTCCGTCGGACGGGCGAGGCCGGCAGGGCCGTCGGCGCCGTCGGCGCCGCGTCGCCACTTCCGGTGGCCGGAGCCACCACGGACGTTCCGACCCGGATGCGCTCCGCCATGACAGTCCTCGTTGCTCCGGCCGGCGGGCTCGCCCCCGCCCTGCCTGATGTCAGTATCAAAACTGATTACACTCATGACAGTAGCGACCGCCGCCGTCAGGAGTCAACATGCTTTTCACCCATGACACCGAGGTTGCCCTCGCCGCCGCCGCTGCCCTCGTCAACACGATGCCCGGGTCGGTGCCCGGCGACCGCGACCCCGACCGCCTGACGAGCCTCGACGAGCTTGCGGCGCTCTACCGTGACCAGGGCTGGACCGGGCGCTTCGACCGCGATGCCGCCGAGCTCGAGGGGGTCCGCGCGCTGCGCACCCGGCTGCGCGGCTTCTGGGAGCTTGACGAGGCCGCCGTCGTCGACCTCGTCAACGAGCTGCTCGCCGAGGCCCGCGCCGTCCCCCAGCTCGTCGACCACGACGGCGTCGGCTGGCACGTCCATGCGACACCGGCCGACGCCCCGCTCCCCCGACGGATGGCCGTCGAGGCGGCGATCGCGGTCATCGACGTCGTGCGGGCGGGCGAGCTCGACCGGCTCCGCGTGTGCGAAGCGGCCGACTGCGACGACGTCGTCGTCGACCTCTCGCGCAACCGCTCGCGTCGCTTCTGCGAGGGCGGGTGTGCGGCGCGGGCCCACACCGCCGCCTACCGCGCCCGCCGGTCCGCCCTCGCCTGAGACCGCCCCACGAACGAAGGGCGTATGCCGTGGGCCCGAGCCCACGGCATACGCCCTCCGTCTTTGGCGATCCACCAACCCCGCTGGCCTTTCGGGGGCACTCGGGGGCGCACGCCGGACCCAGCCCTGCGGGTCTTCGGGGGGTCCACGGGGGGCGAAGCCCCCCGTGTGTCAGGCCCTGCCGTCGAAGAGGCTCGTCACGGAACCGTCCTCGAAGACCTCCTTGATCGCCATCGAGACGAGCGGCGCGATGGAGAGGACCTCGAGCTTGTCGAAGCGGCGGTCGTCGGGGATCGGGAGGGTGTTCGTGACGATGACCTCCTCGACCTTGCACGCCTTGAGGCGGTCGACGGCCGGGCCCGAGAGGATCGCGTGCGTGGCGGCGATGATGACGCCCGCAGCGCCCTGGTCCATCAGGGCGTCGGCCGCCTTGGTGATGGTGCCGGCGGTGTCGATCATGTCGTCGACGAGCACGCAGGTGCGGCCCTTGATCTCGCCGACGACGCGGTTCGCAACGACCTCGTTGGGCCGGTTGATGTCACGCGTCTTGTGGATGAAGGCGAGCGGAGCGCCGCCGAGGCGTGAGCTCCAGTCCTCGGCGACCTTGATGCGGCCGGCGTCGGGTGACACGACGGCGAGGTCGAGGTGGCCGTACTTCCTGCCGACGTAGTCGGCGAGGATCGGCATCGCCATGAGGTGGTCGACGGGGCCGTCGAAGAAGCCCTGGATCTGCGCGGTGTGCAGGTCGATCGCCATGAGCCGGTTGGCCCCGGCCGTCTTGAACAGGTCGGCCATGAGGCGCGCCGAGATCGGCTCGCGGCCGCGGTGCTTCTTGTCCTGCCGGGCGTAGCCGTAGAAGGGCAGCACGACCGTGATGCGCTTGGCCGAGGCGCGCTTGAGCGCGTCGATCATGATGAGCTGCTCCATGATCCACTCGTTGATCGGAGCGGTGTGGCTCTGGATGACGAAGGCGTCGGAGCCGCGCACCGACTCCTCGTAGCGCACATAGATCTCGCCGTTGGCGAAGTCGTAGGCCGAGGTCGGCACCAGATCGGTGCCGAGCGCCTTCGCGACCTCCTGGGCGAGCTGCGGGTGCGCCCGGCCGGAGAAGACCATCAGGTGCTTCTCGGTCGCCTTGTTGATGCCGCTCATGCTTGCGCGTCCTTCGTCTCGGTGGTCGGCTGTCGCTGGGCGGCTCGGGCGGCCTCGTCCGTCTTCGTGCCGGCGCGACGGCGAGCGACCCAGCCGTCGACGTTGCGCTGCTGGGCCCGCGTGACGGCGAGCTGGCCGGGTGCCACGTCGCTGACGACGGCCGAGCCGGCCGCGACGTAGGCACCGTCACCGATGGTGCGTGGTGCGACGATGACGGAGTTGCTGCCGACGAAGCTGTGGGCTCCGACGTCGGTGTGGCCCTTCGTGACGCCGTCGTAGTTGGCGAAGATCGTGCCCGCACCGATGTTGGCGCCCGGGCCGATCGTCGCGTCGCCGCAGTAGGTCAGGTGCGGCACCTTGGCGCCCTCCCCGATGACGGCGTTCTTCGTCTCGACGAAGCCGCCGATCTTGCCCTTCGCGCCGAGACGCGTGCCGGGCCGCAGGAACGAGAAGGGGCCGACCGTGGCGCCGGGCCCGATCTCGGCGAGCTCGGCCTGCGTGCGGACCACGCTCGCGCCGTCGCCGACCTCGACGTCGGTCAGGGTCGTGTCGGGACCGATGACACAGTCGCGGCCGATGGTGCTGGCGCCGAGGACCTGGGTGTTGGGGCGCACGACGGTGTCGGGTCCGATCGTCACGTCCGCGTCGAGCCACGTCGTGGCGGGGTCGATGACGATCGCGCCGTCGCGCATGGCCTGTTCGACGGTGCGGCGGTTGAGCTCGGCACCAAGGCGGGCCAGCTGCACCTTGTCGTTGACACCCTCGGTCTGCCACAGGTCGGCGACGAGGTGGGCGCGCACGCCGAGCCCCCGGCCGCGCGCGATCGCGATGACGTCGGTGAGGTACTTCTCGCCCTGGGCGTTGTCGGTGCCCACTTCGGCGAGTGCGTCGCGCAGCACGGCCGCGTCGAACGCATACAACCCGCTGTTGACCTCACGGATGGCCCGCTGGTGCTCGTCGGCGTCCTTCTGCTCGACGATCGCGACGACCGAGCCGTCGGCCTCACGGATGACGCGGCCGTAGCCCGTCGGGTCCTCGAGCGTCGCGGTGATCACGCTGACGGCGCTGCTGGACTCGTGGTGCGCCGCGACGAGTCCCTCGAGCGTCTCGCTCGTCAGCAGCGGGACGTCGCCGTACGTGACGACCACGGTGCCGGACAGGTCGGCGGGCAGCGCGTCGAGGGCGCACTCGACGGCGCGGCCGGTCCCCTTGACGTCGTCCTGGTCGGCGACGACCGCCTCGGGGTCGACCTGCCTCACGTGCTCTGCGACGCGGTCGCGCTCGTGACGCACGACGACGGCGAGGTGCTGCGGGCTCGTGCCCCGGGCCGCGCGGATCGCATGGGCCACGAGACTGCGGCCGCCGATCGTGTGGAGGACCTTGGGGGTCGTTGACTTCATGCGTGTGCCCTCACCGGCGGCGAGGACGATCACGGCGGTGGGCCGTCGATCGCTCACAGGGCGCAGCTCCTTTGGGTGGATCGGGGTGCACTCGGGTGCGTACGACCCCGGCCGACGTCGGCGCCGGGGTGCGCCTCGGCCATGCTACCCGTGGGGCTGGGGTCGCCGTCCCGCCCCGGGCTCCACCGTGATCCCCTCCACACGGAGTTGCACCTCGCGTACGCCGCCCGAGGGTGCGTATGCCGCCGAGCGGGCCGCGTGGACATCGCGGGCCCCGCTCGGCGTGCGACTGCTCCCCGGGCAGGAGTCGAACCTGCGTCGCTTGTCCTGATTCAAAGTCAGGCGGGCCCTGCCGGCAGACCAACCGGGGATCGTCGAGGGACGAGCACAGGGTAGTGCAGCGGCGCGGCGGATCTGGCGCGGGACGGTCAGGGCGAGCTCGGCGCAGCCGCGGCCTGAAGCCCACCGGAGGGGTCGGACGCCGGCGCGACCGCG
Source organism: Terrabacter sp. 2YAF2 (assembly GCF_052114705.1). Taxonomy (NCBI): domain Bacteria; kingdom Bacillati; phylum Actinomycetota; class Actinomycetes; order Micrococcales; family Intrasporangiaceae; genus Terrabacter; species Terrabacter sp. 2YAF2. Next base: position 667 of record NZ_JBFRFG010000002.1, on the reverse strand, counting down.
TCGGCCGAGGGCGATGCGGGTGTCGGGTCGGCGGTGGGGGCAGGCGCCGGCCCGGCCGGAGTCTGGACGGGAGCAGGGGCAGGTGCGGGCGTCGGGTCGACCGGGGCCACCTGCGCCGGGTCAGCCGGAGAGGTGTCCGCCGACGTCGGAGCGGCCGGAGCGGGTTCCACGGCGGCGGGGGCAGCGGCGGGCGGGACGGGCACCGGCGAGGGCGTCGTCGTCGGAGTCGTCACCGAGAGGTCGTTCTCGGCAGCTGTCGCCGAGCCGGCAGGAGCTCCGGTCGCGGCGCCAACGGGCGCTGAGCCTGTCGTGGTCGGGGTCGTCGTGGTCGGGTTCGTCGTGGCCGGGTCGGTCGGAGCCGTGGTCGTCGACGGCGGCACGGCGGCCGAGCCGGTGCCCGTCGAAGCCGTGGTGTCCGCAGGAGCGGACTGAGCCGCGGGCGACGCCACGACACTGCCCGCACCGGGCAGGGCCGGGGTGAGGTCGATGAGCTGCAGGAGGTCGGTCGGGGAGGGCGGCGGTGCGGGCGCGGCAGGTGCCGGTGCGGCGGCTGCCAGTGCGGCCGCTCCTGGGGCCGCTGCCGGTCCCGATGCGGACGAGGCCGGCGCGGCAGCGGCCGGTGGCGGCGCGACAGCCGGGCCGGCGGTGACCACCACGGCCGCGGGGG